>CAZCFU010000031.1:0-11316 GCA_964498005.1 uncultured Oscillospiraceae bacterium
CCGGCCGGAACGTGAAGAAGCTGGAGGACGCCAAGGAGGAGCTGGAGCGGCTCTATGGCATCAAGGTTCTCCCCGTCCAGGCCGACGTATCCGCGGGATCGGACAACAAGGCCGTGGTTCAAAACGTGGTGGATGAGACCATCAAGGCCTTCGGCCGCATCGACGCGCTCATCAACAACGCCCAGGCCTCCGCTTCCGGCGTGACCCTGGCGGATCACTCCACCGAGCAGTTTGATCTGGCCGTCTACTCCGGCCTGTATGCCGCCTTCTACTATATGCAGGCCTGCTACCCCCATCTGAAGGAGACCCGGGGCTCTGTCATCAACTTTGCCTCGGGCGCCGGCCTCTTCGGCAACTACGGCCAGTGCGCTTACGCCGCCGCCAAGGAGGGCATCCGCGGCCTGACCCGCGTGGCCGCCACCGAGTGGGGCCCCGACGGCATCAACGTGAACGTGATCTGCCCCATTGCCTGGACTGCCCAGCTGGAGAACTTCCAGAACGCCTATCCCGACGCCTTTAAGGCCAACGTGAAAATGCCTCCGATGGGCCACTACGGAGACCCCGAGACGGAGATCGGCCGGGTCTGCGTTCAGCTCACCCACCCCGATTTCAAGTACCTCACCGGCGAAACCCTCACCCTGGAGGGCGGCATGGGCCTGCGCCCGTAAGCAAACACCTCAAAGCGAACAAGGGAGCGCACGTTTAACGTGCGCTTCCCTTTTTATGCTCAGTAATCCCAGTCCGCCGGGTCGTAGCTGGGCACCCAGTCCCAGACCTGTTCCAGTTCCCCGGCCTCGGTGACGGTGTCTCCCCCGCGCTGATCTGGCACTACGCATTCCCGTCCGAATTCGTCCTTCACCACCGCGGCGACAAAATAGGTATGACCCGGCTCCAGCAGTACGTTTTCCCGCTCAGGCCGGAAGGTATACGAGCCGTCCTGGTGATTGGCCCCGTCCGGCTCCTCAACGAACCACCACACCAGCTTCTGATCCCGGAACAGGCCCACCCGCAGGCTGGACACAGCGGCGGGCCCGCCGTTCTGGTCGGTGCAGTCCACATCCACCGGGTCATAGAATGCGGTCCAGGTTGTGGCCTCGCTTGACTTACTGGCCTGGGTTCTTCCGCCGAACAGGTAGATATTGGGGAAGCTCCCCGAATACAGATAGGTGAACTGGTCCAAAAGCTGGGTCTCCCGCTGGTCCCCGGCAAGAAATGCCACAGACACCGAGACGCCGTCGCTCAGCGGCCCGGTAAGCTCCGCCGTGAAAGCGTGGTCCGTCCCCAGAGTGCCCGGGACAGTGATTGTCTCCCCATCGCTGACCAGGATGAAGTCCGCCGTCATGCCCTCCACATAGGTGCGGGGCAGGGCCCGGGCAGACACCGTGACCGTATTGGCCCGGTAGTCGGTGGCGGTGACTTCGGCGCTCTGCTCCGCCGTCAGCCGGTTCTGGCTCTCCAGGATGCTCTCCACCCGGTAGGTGATGCCGTCGATCTGGCTGTTCACGCTGGTGGTGATATAACTGATGGAGTTTTGCAGGTTTTGATAGTCCCGGCTCACCTGGTCCAGCCGGGAAAACAGGTTGAAGAATACCCCGGCCAGCGCCAGCCCCGCCAGCACCCAAGGCCATCGGCGGCGCTTTTGCTTCGACCGCTCCTGCGCCGGCTCCCCACCGTCCCCCGGCTCCGCCTCCACCGTCTCCCGCAGGATGATGGTTTTCTCGGCGGGCCGGGCGGCCAGATACCGCCCCACGATCTCCTCCACCATGCGCAGCTGCTCCGGGGTGAGCTCCGGCTTCTCCGGCGCGTCGTCCTCCTCGCCCAGCAGCCAGCCTACCGACACGGAAAACTCCCGACTCAGGTTCACCAGCTTCTCGATCTCCGGCAGGGCGGCGTCCGACTCCCATTTATAGATGGCCTGCCGGGACACCCCCAGCCGCTCCCCCAGCGCCTCCTGGGACAGCCCCAGCTCCTTGCGCTTCCGCGCGATCCGTTGTCCCACGGTCATGGGCTCCACCTCCTTTGTGCCGATATCATACCACGTTTTCCCCCGATGAGACCACCAATCCGGGGTTATTTTTTTGTCAACCATAGGTTGCGGAGCCGTCGTGAGCAGCCGTTAGGCCGCAAAGCGGCCATAGGCCTAAGCCGCGCAAAACGCGGCCCACGGCGCGGATGGACTGGAGCGAGGGCAAAAGCCCAGCCGCAGCAAAGCGGCGGCTGGTTTTGCCCGAGTCGGAGGGAAGCCGCGCGTCGCGAACAGGCGAAGCACGACTACGGTTTACACCCCCGCTGTCATACAGGATATCCGCTCAGTTCCTCCAAAAATTCCCGGTATTCCGCCTCGGACCAATAAAAGGTCAATTCCTCCTCCGTGAATTCCGCCGGGTCATAGCGCATAAAGCTTGCGCCGATGTCATAACCGAACCTTTTCAATACAGCTTCCGCGAATTCCCGGAAAAACATCCCGATCCCGGTGATGACATTCCCGTCCTCCACGATTCCCCGGTGTATAAAATTCTCCTGTTCAACAAATTGGAATACCTCGGTCATCTGCATGAAATAACCCGACGTGAACTGCTTCCCGTCCAGCACCCCCGCCTTGGACAGCAGTATGGGGGAGGAGGAGATCGCCGCAAACACGACGTCCGAACCCGCCCCGGCCCGCAAAAACTCGATCAGCTTCTCATCGAACAGCGCGGGCAGCGGATCGATCGTTCCCGGCAGGATGACGCAGTCATAATCCGTGATCCTCGCCTCGGCCGTCGTTTTGGTGGGCAGGACCCGCAAGCCTTCTTCGCTCCGATACTCCCTGCTTTCTGTCCCGATGAAATCGATCGTCTCGCCAAACCAGACCGTCAGCGCGGAGGTCAGGCAGGTGATCTCCTGCAGGGAAAAGTTAGGGTACAGCATTACCGCAAATTTTCGCATCACATTTTCCTCCTTTAACGTTCAGACAGCCCGCTTTCGGTCAGCTCCAGCACCCGGGTACACACCTGATCCAAATACAGCCGGTCATGGGACACGCTGATGATAACCCCGGGGAAATCCGCCAGCACCCGCCGGATCACCGGCGCGGACAGGGGCGAAAAGTTCCGGGTGGGCTCGTCCAGCACCAGCACGTTGGCCCCGTTCAGCACCATGGCCAGGAACAGCAGCTTAGCCCGCTGGCCCCCGGACAGCCCCGCCGCCGGATGCTCCATCTCCTCCGCCTTGTATTTCATGTTCCCCAGTAAAGTACGGGCCCTTGTCACGTCCTCCCGGCGGCCCGATGGGGCCAGCAGCTCCACCGGCGTTTTCTCTCCCAGCAGCAGGTCACCGTAGTCCTGGGGCATATACGCCGCGCGGAGATCGCGGCGGCGCAGCAGTTCCTCCGCCACCAGCTTCAGCAGGGTGGATTTGCCCACGCCGTTGGCCCCCACGATGCCCACCCGCTCCGGGCCGGTGACCCACAGGCGCACGTCCCGGGCCAGCACCCGCTCCCCGGCGGTCAGCTGGGGCAGATCCAGCCGCAGCACCGTCTTGCCCGCCGGGAAAGCGGATTTCCCCTCGTCAAAAGCGGTGAGGATGGCCTCCTCCCACTCGGGCATGGCGGTCATGTTCTCCTTTTCCCGCTCGAACCGCCGGCCCATGGACAGCACTGTGTGCATCTTCTTTTTCAGCAGCCGTCCCTTGCCGGGATTCTGGCGGCTCACCGTGTTCAGCTGATAATCCACCGAATCCCGGATCTGACGGTACTTTTCCATTTTCGCGTCATATTCCGCCCGCTCCTTCCGGGCCACCTGCTCCTGGTGGGCAAAGCCCGCCTGCCGCTGCTCCACGTACTGTTCATACCCCATCCGGGAGACTGTACATCGGGACACAGTGCGCCGCCGCAGCCGCTCCAGATGGATGATGACGTTGGCGGTGTTCGCCAGCAGCGTTTCGTCATGGGAGATGTACAGCACAGGTACTTTACATCCCAGCAAGAACCCCTCCAGCCACTCCAGGGTGGCCAGATCCAGGTCGTTGGACGGCTCGTCCAGCAGCAGCACGTCAGGATTATCCAGCAGCAGCAGGGCCAGCCGCAGCTTCACTCGTTCGCCGCCGGACAGGGTGGACATGGGCCTCCCGTCCCAGAACAGGTCGGCGCTCAGCCCCACCTGCCGGGCGGCCCGGTCTAAGGCTTTTGGGTCTGCTTCCTCGAACGCCGGAGCCCCCTGGCAGAACTCCCACACCGGCAGGGCCAGTTCCTCCTCCGTCAGCTCCTGGGCCAGATAGCCCTTCCGCACCCCCTTGTCCACGATCTCCCCCGTCCATTCCGCGTAGGGTTCCACCTGGGCGGGGTCATACAGCAGCTTGAGGACGGTGGACTTGCCGTTGCCCTCCTCGCCGATGAGGGCCGACCGGTCTCCGGGGGCCAGCACGAAGGACAGCCCCTCCACCAGGGTGGTCAGGTCTTTTTTATGGGTGACGGTGAGGTTTTTCACCTGTAACATACGCATCCGCTCCTTTGCATACAAAAAATCCGTCTTTCATGGCAGAAAGACGGATCACATGACGAAAAGGCAGGGGCGTGATAATACGTCCCCGGTCAAGCAAGCCGCCCTTCGCACCATGAAAGCCCAGGCCCATCAAAAAAATGGGCCCCAACTCATTTTCCACAGCTTGAAGTTCGACTTACTTGCGCATCTTTTCACCCTTTTCGGTTTTTTCTGAATGCTTTGGTTTCCCGCCCGAGGGCGGGAAACCAATTGCGTTTACAAATTCAGTATAGCAGAATGTGCGCGGGCTGTCAACTCCCGGCCTCACACCTCCCGGTTGTAGATGGCGGCCACCGCCTTCCTCCCCCGGAACATGAACAGCCACACCGCGAAGAAGGTCATGCCGCTGAGCAGCAGGCACACCCGCCGCTCGGGCATGATCTCGGCCAGACCGCCCGCCAGCAGGGTGCCGGTGACACCCCCCAGGGAGGTGAGCATCTGGAAGGTGCCGTTGAACCGGGCCCGCTTGGTGTCCGGGATGTAGGACTGGGTGGCGGCGATGCGGATGTTGTAGGAGGTGATGCCCAGCAGACCGTAGAAGAAAAAGGCAATGGCCATGGCCGGTATGGGCAGATACAGCACCGTCCCCTCCAGCACCTCCACCACCAGATACACCACAATGGCGATGGTAAACTTTTTCTCCGTGGGGAATTTGACCTTGTAGTGGATCAGCCCGCCTAAAAACCGCCCCGCCACCGCAAAGTTGGACACGATGGTGTACAGCGTCACCGCCGCCAGCGGCCACGCGGCGAAGAGGGCGGCGTTGTTGCGGAAAAAGGGCAGATGGAGGCTGTTTCCTCCATTTCCCGAGATGCCGGACACCATGAAGTACAGCGTGATGACCAGCAGGCCGCGCTCTCCCCTGATGTAGTCCAGCCCCTCCTTCAGATCCCGGCCGAACCGCTTCCAGGTGCCCAGGCCGTCCGCCGGGGGAGCCTTGTCCATATGGGTCTCCTGATAGCGGATGGTGCGCTCAAAGCAGGCGGCAATGAGGAAACACAGGGCGTTGAACGCGAACAGCGGCGTGACGCTGTTCCACCGGTCATATACCAGGGCGGCCACAGGGGTGGACATGGCCGCCAGCGGCCAGAGTATGCTGGAGATGGAGTACGCCTTGGAGTAGTTCCCCTCGGTGATGAGGTTGGGGTAAAAGCTGTCGTAGGCCACCATATACACCCCGTTGATGGCCCCCACCAGCAAGCAGCCCCCCAGCAGCAGCGGGTAGCTGAACCACCCGCCCCGCAGCAGCAGAAACAGGCCGAAATACAGCGCCGCGGACAGGAAGTCCAGCCGGTAGATCACCTTTTTCCGGCTCATGCGGTCTAAGTAGGGCCCCGCCAGGATGGGGCACACCAGCATGGGCAGCTGATAGCACACGATAAACAGGGAATAGAGGAAGGTGGAGCCGGTGTAGTGCAGCACCATGATGCTCAGCGCGAAGCCGGACAGGGCGTTTCCGATCATGGACACCACGCTGCCCAGGGTGATAATGGTGAAGTCCCTCGTCCACAGGCTCTGTTTTGGTTTGATTGGTTCCATAGCGCTCCTTTCTCACGGGTGATCCGCAGTCAAGCCAACCCGCCTGGGCGGGCTCGCGAAATTGGTTCAGACCAAATGGGTATCGATATGCTGGATGTAGGGCTTCCCGTTTACCTCCCCGGGATGGGCCAGATACCACGCGAAGGATCCCCGCAGTCCCTCGTCCAGCGGCTTTGTGTCCGGCATAAGCCTCTCCTGTGCCGTCACATCAAGGCAGTACTCATAGTCATAAAAGCTGAAATAATCCCTCTGCGGGATATCGGCATCCACCCGCGCGAACTCAGCCCGTTTCCCGGCCGCCTGATAGCACAGGGCCGCCCAATCCCGAACTGACACGGTTTCCCTGTTTCCGACATTGAATATATGCTGGGCCGGCTTTTGATCCAGTATGATATCCATGAACCGGCACAAATCGTCCACATGGAAAAACTGGAGCCCCATCTCCCCATCCCGAGGTAAGTAAAATTTCCTGTCCTTCAACGCGCACTCAAACACAAACGCCTCCCGGTACAGGCGATTCTCCGGCCCGTACAGGTATGGCGGGCGGAGGATGTAGGCGTTTGGGGCCCGTTCCATCAGGGCCCGCTCCGCCGCTATTTTATTGGCTCCGTATTTGCCCCAGATCTGGTTTTCGCCCAGCTCCGCGTCCTCACGGAAGGGCTGGGGGCCGTACTCCGGGTACACGGCGCTGGAGCTGATCAAAATATAGTCGTCAAAGCCTCCCACCGCGTCCAGCAGTCCGTTGACATCGGCCGCGGTATAGGCCGTGATATCGAAGATCACATCAAAATGGTATTGGCGCAGCCGGTCTCCCAGGTCGTGTCTGTCCGCCTCGATCAGCGTGACGCCCTCCGGCTGCGCCCTGCTGTTCCGATTCAGCACAAATACGTTATATCCCTTTTTGACATAGTATTCCGCCGCGCGGCGGCTGACAAACGCGGTTCCTCCGGTGATCAGCACAGTTTTCATCGCCATTTCCCCCGTCTGCTCTTGATCTATCGCTGGCCGCGGCCTCCATTTTAGCACAGGCCGCGGCCCGATTCAAGACGTCCCGGCGAAATCGGCACGACCCTGGAGCTCCTCACAGGGGCGCATCCTGCCCCGTCCCGTCGTTTGGGCGGAAGGCGGGCACCGCTTGGGGCCGCCGGATATAGTCCGCCAACCCGGCCAGGGCGTCCTCCCCCTGGAGGGCAAATGTCCCGCCCCCCTCCTCCACCCGGAGGGAGAAGCCCTCCCGGTCGGCTTGGAACACTGCCGCGCCGGGAACAGGGCGATCCGCCACCTCGTACCCCATCCGCTCCAGCGCGAGGGTGAGGGCCGCGGGGCCGCGGGCACACACCGTCCCCAGCTCCCCCTGGTACTTCCCCGCCCGATGGGCCGCCCAGGCGCAGTCCGCCCCAACCAGCATATCCCATTCCCCTGTGCAGGGTTTGACCGCCCCATCCGTCTCCATGGGCGTCAGGCGTTTGCCCTGTCCGTCCATGAGGAACAGCTCCACCTGCTCGCCCTCCTGCCGGACGAACAGGGAGGCGGGAAATCCATAATACTCCGCCAGCCACGCCCCGCAGGCGGCGCAGCCGCCGTCGTGGAATTTGGCCTCGCCCCCGGCCAGGGACACGCCGCACCCCGCCGCCCGGGCCAGCGCCTTTGCCAGCTCTCCGCCGCCGCTGCCGATGGCCACCGTGCCCAGTCCGCCCAGCCGCAGGCCCAGCTCGTAAAATTCCCGTCCCAGCTTCCTTCGATCCATGGGATCCCCTCCAATTCGGGGTCAAAACGGCCCCTGTTTTTGGAAAGTCTCCCCACTTTTCGGCCGGCTTATTCCTGCCGCTCCCCCTCCCGGGGCGCTTCTTCCGGCTCGTTCTCTTCCGCCCGCTCCTCTTGAGGCGGCCGGTTTCGGTACAGCGCCGCCGCCTGCTCCAGCCGCGCGGCGAACTCATCCACCGCCCAGTCCGGGCCCAGCACCTCCACCCCAGGCCCCAGGCCGAACAGCCAGCCCCACAGCGGCGGGCTGACCACCAGATCCACCGACGCGGTGAAGTGCTCCTCCTCGTCAGGGATCAATGCCACCTCCAGCCCAAAGCGGTCGATGAGCACCCCGGCCAGCCGGTTCTCGCACCGCAGCCGCAGCCGGCAGGGCGTGCCGGAGTACATCCCGAAGTGCTTCCGGGTATAGCCCTCCGCCGTCCAGTCCCCCTGGGGGTGGCCCTTCATGCCGGTGACGGTGATGTCCGCCATCTTGTCCACCCGGTAGTGGCGCACCTCTTTCCGAAGCTCGTCCCACCCGGCCAGGTAGTAGTTCTCGCTGTCCCAGATCAGGCCGTAGGGGGTGAGCTTGTACCGCGCCCCCTCCCGGCGGAACACCCGCTCACGCTGGGCGTTGTACTCAAAGTAGCGGAAGGTCACCACCTTGTTGTTGGCAATGGCCCCCTGGAGCTTGTCCACATTGTAATAGATGCTCTCGTTCATGGTCTTGACCCGCCGGTCCACGTACACCTGCCGCTGGAGCTGGCGGGCCTGGTGGACGCTGGTCAGCCCCTCCAGCTTGTGGATGAGGGCGTCGCTTTTGCGCTTGGTGAGAAACCGGCTGGACTGCACCGCGTCCACCAGCAGCTTCAGCTCCGCCAGCTGGAAATCCCGCTCCCCGATGAACCAGCCGCCCCCCTTGCCCCGGCGGCTCTGCACGTCCAGGCCCAGCCCACGCAGCTGCTCCATGTCGTCATAAATGCTCTTGCGCTCGGCGCCCAGCCCCCACCGCTCCAGCTCCTCCTGCATCTCCTGCCGGGAGATGGGGTGCTCCTCGTCGCTGCGCTCCAGCAGGAGCTTGGCCAAAATGGGGAGCTTTCGTTTATAGTTGGCACTTTTTGCCATGGCCGCCGCCTCCTTTCGTCTGATATCCTAGCAAAATAAAAGTCCGATATTCAGGGATATTATAACAGACGGGGGGCGGCGGCGCAAGGGGAAAGCCCCGCCCCGGCTGTGCCGGGACGGGGCTTTGGTCAGTGGTGGCCTCCGTGGTGGTCGTCGTGGTGATCTTCGCTGTGACTGTGCGCGGCGCCGTTCTGAACAGTCTGGCCGCAGGTGGAGCAGATATAGGTTCCGCCTGTGCAGTGGTGCTCCGCCCCCGCCGCGTAGCTCTCGCCGCAGTCGGGGCAGACCGTGGCAGCATGGCTGTGCTCCACGTCTATCGGAAGGACCTCGCCGCAAATGGAGCAGGTATGCGTCTCATCCTGGGTATGGTAATGCTTCTCACCCACCGGGACGGTCACGCCGCAGTCGGGACAGGTATAGCCCGCGGGCGCGTCGGACACGGACACAGGGGGCGCGTCGTAAGCGGGATCCGCCGCCCCGTTGGGATTATAGGGGTGGGTGTGGGCCGTGCCCACCGGGAATGTGTTCCCGCAGAGGTCGCAGGTATAGGTGGCGTCCGCACCGATGAAAGCGTGGCTGTGCGCGGTGCCGGTGGGGAAAACGTGCCCGCAGTAGGTGCAGACATAAGTCCCATCCTCCGGCTGGCACACATCGGCGGTCCCGTCCACCGAATACAGCCCCAGCCCCCTGTCCGCCACGTGGCACACCAGGCGGCTGACCCGCTCCTCGGTGAGGGCGCGGCTGCTGCCGGTGATGTCAAAGCGATAGCCGTAATTGTCCTTCATGAAGCTCACCCGGCGGGTGCTGGCGTCCACGCCGCCCTCTGGGCCGGCCACAGAATCTCGCCCCTCAGCCATAATGGTAAGGCCCCGCACCTCCTGGGGCACAACGGCGGAGTAGACAACGCAGGTGGGGGGCAGCTCCCCCGCCGTCACGGCGAACTCGAAGCGGTCATCCGGACACGGATAGCTTGCGGGCAGCGGCAACCCGACCGGGATCTTTTCACCGTTGATATACGCCCCCCAGAAGGAGCCGTCCTCATACCACGCCGCCCAGCCGGTCAACTCATATTCACCCCAGTCCAGGTGGGTGTCCACCGCGTCCATGCCGCCCATCAGAGTGATTATCTCGTTCTGGGTCAGCTCCCGCCGGGAGGCCCCTCTGGGGATGTCCCAATCCGCTGCGGCGGGCACCGAACTGGTCACAGTGGGCTTCATCCCGCCGTAGTCGATATAGGGCAGGATATAGTAAGTCGTCATGGCGTTTTCCCCGCTGCCGGAGATCACCTCGTACCCGCCGATGGTCTTTTCCCCCGGCTCCGTCACGTCGCCGGGCTCCACCAGGGCAATGTCGGGCACGGGCTCGTCGGCGATCTCTGGAGCGACTGGGGCGTAATCCACGAGGGGATCATAAACTTCCTCCCGGTTCAGCCACCAGGCCCCCAGGCCCACGGCCAACACCAGCGCCGCCGCCATCGCCCCGTACCTCTTCCACGGGATAGGGCGCTTCCCGGATACCTCCAGCCCCAGCAGTCGCTGGTGGAGGGTGTCGGACGCCCTCACGCTGTCCATATACTCCCTGTATTTTTTCATGTTATGATTCTCCTTCTTCGCCGTCAGTCAGATAGCGTCTTAACGCGTCCCGGGCACGGCTGAGGTGGGAGCGCACCGTCCCGGGCCGCTGGCCCAGGATCGCCCCGATCTCCTCCGAGGTATAGCCCTCGTAGTAGTGCAGATGCACCGCCGCCCGCTGGTTGGCGGGCAGGGCCAGGATCGCCTCCATCAGCTCCCGGCACTCCGTGTCCGGCGCGGGATACACGTCCAGCAGCTCCACCGCCGGATGCCGCTTCCGCATACGCAGGACGCTCTTGCAGCGGTTGGCCGCCACCTTCAGCAGCCACGCCTTTTCGTGGTCGCTGTCCCGGAGCTCGGGGCGCTTTTCCAGATAGCGCAGGAAGGTGTCCTGCACCGCGTCCTCCGCCTCATGCACGTCGCCCAAAATGGCCAGCGCCGCACGGAACAGCGTATGTTCATGTTTGGTCACCAATTCTTCCAACCGGTTGGAGTAGGTCACTGTTTTCCCTCCCCTCTGCCTATAACACGCCCCAGGCCCTTAAATCGTTGCGCCGGGGAGAAAATTTTTTGTTCTGGCCTTTCCTCTCCGTATATGATATACTAAATCTGCCAATCACGCAACAAAGCAAAAAGGAGAACCATCATGGAGAATGAACTGCGCTTAGCCGTCCTCATCGACGCGGACAACGCCCCCCGCACTGCCCTGCGGGAGATCATGGCGGAGGTGGCGGTGTATGGCGCGGCCACCATCAAGCGCATCTACGGCGACTGGACCGCCCCCAACATGGGCAGCTGGAAGCCCCTGCTGCTGGAGC
>CAZCFU010000032.1:0-11227 GCA_964498005.1 uncultured Oscillospiraceae bacterium
TGCCCTCAAACCAGCAAAGGGAAGGTGTGCATAGCATAATGGAACGATGGCGCGCGGTTCTGAAAAAGCTGCTATTTCCCGGCTGGGGCTGGGTGGCCTTAGCCACAGTGCTGGGTGGGATCTCCCTGGCCGCGACCTTTTTGGTCTTTGGGGACGACAGCCCCTTTGCCTATGTGTCCTATATACTGTCTGCCTATGCCCTGACTGTCCTTGTGGCGGCCGTGGTGCCGCTGCTCTCCTCCGCCCGGCGGCTGGCCCACAGTGTCCCCATAGCCCACCGATACCTGACCGACCGCTATTTCAAGGTGCGCTCCGGGCTGACGCTTTCCCTTTTCATCAATCTGTGCTATGCTGGGTTCAAGCTGGCCTGCGCGGTGCGGTATTCCTCCTTTTGGGACAGGGCGCTGGCTTTGTACTACGTCCTTCTGTGCGTGGCGCGGCTCTATCTTCTGCGCCGGGTTCCAAAAGGCGGACAGGAGCAGGATTTGCACCGGGAACTGCGGTACTACCGCGCCACAGGGCTTTTCCTCTTTGGGCTTGACCTGGCGCTCAGCGGTGTCGTTACCCAAATCGTCCGGGACGGCTACGGCAGCAATTATCCCGGTATGCTGATCTATGCGGCGGCGGCCCATGCCTTCTATAGCCTGACCCTCGCCATCGTGAACACAGTGAAGTACCGCAGATTTCACAGCCCCGTGCTCTCTGCCGCCAAGGCCGTCAACCTGACCACCGCCCTGGTGTCCATGTTCAACCTGGAAACGGCGATGATCGACCAGTTCGGTGAGCAGGATGAGCAATTCCGCCTGATCATGACGGCCTGCACCGCCTTTGCTGTGTGCGTCACCGTGCTGGCTACGGCGGCGTTTATGGTGATTTCCGCAACTCGAAAACGAAGGAGGCTTTCCACATGATCCATATTTTAGTGGTGGAAGACGACGCCAAGCTGAACCAACTGGTGTGTACCTATCTCAGTGACTGCGGCTTTGAGACGAAGGGCTGTCTGAACGCTAATGACGCCTACGACGAGATGTACAACAGCCTGTATGACCTCATCATTTCCGACATCATGATGCCGGGGGTAGACGGCTTCGAGTTCGCCCGGACAGTGCGGCAGGTAAACAAGCACATCCCCATCCTGTTCATGTCCGCCCGGGATGACCTGCCCGCCAAGCAGAAGGGCTTCCAGCTGGGCATCGATGACTACATGGTGAAACCCTTCGAACTGGACGAGCTGCAGCTCCGGGTGCGGGCTTTGCTGCGCCGGGCCAACATCGAGGTGGAGCGGAAGATAACCGTGGGCAACCTGGTGCTGGACGCGGACGGCATGACGGCGGAGGTGGACGGCGAGGAGCTGCCTGTCACCACCCGGGAATTCAACATCCTCTACAAGCTGCTCTCCTACCCCAAGAAAACCTTCTCTCGTGCTCAGCTGATGGACGAGTTCTGGGGGGTGGACAGCGAGACCAGCCTGCGGGCGGTGGATGTGTACATCACCAAGCTGCGGGACAAATTCTCAGACTGCGACGGGTTCGAGATCAAAACGGTGCGGGGTCTGGGCTACAAGGCGGTGCTGAAATGAGCGGACGCTGGAATTTTCCCGCCATCCGCTCCAGCCGGTTCCCCGCCGCCCTATTCGGGATCATTTTGGTGGGACTGCTGCTGGCGTCGGGCGTTCATGTGGGCTTTATTGTGCTGATGACGCGGTTGGAATTGAGCGACTTTGTCAAGGTCAATGTGCCCATTTTGTATTGGGGGCTCATTGCAGCGGGAGTGACGGCGCTCGTCGTGCGGCTGACCCAAGGCACCTACGAACGGCCTTTGAAACAGATCGCCCAGGCTGCCCGGCAGGTGGCGAGCGGGGACTTCTCCGTCTACGTCCCGCCCATCCATGCCGCCGACAAGCAGGACTATATGGACGACTTGATCCTGGATTTCAACAAAATGGTGGCCGAGCTGGGCAGCATTGAGACGCTGAAAACCGACTTTTTCTCCAACGTCTCCCACGAGATCAAGACGCCGCTGGCGGTGATCCAAAACACCGCCGCCCTGCTGGACGACGGGACGCTGACCGACCAGCAGGCTGAACGCGTCCAGACCATCAGCCGGTATTCCCGGCGGCTCACTGACCTTATCACCAATATCCTGAAGCTGAACAAGCTGGAAAAGCAGAATATCCAGCCCGTGCCGGAGCCCTACGACCTGTGCGAGCAGCTGGCGGAATGTGCCCTGCTGTTTGAAAACCGCTGGGAGGAAAAGGGCATCGAATTCGAGGCGGATATTGAGGATGAGATCACCATCGTGGCGGACGCCAGTCTGCTGGAGCTGGTGTGGAACAATCTGCTGTCCAATGCCATCAAGTTTACGGAGCCGGGTGGGACGGTCATCCTCCGGCAGACCTCTACGGCAGGGTGCGTGGAGGTGAGCGTATCCGACACCGGCTGCGGTATGGACGCGGATACGCTGGCACACATCTTTGATAAATTCTACCAGGGCGACACCTCCCACTCTACCGAGGGGAACGGCCTGGGACTGGCGCTGGTGCTGCGCATCCTGCGGATGGTGGGCGGGGATATCACCGTGTCCAGCAAGCCGGGAGAGGGCAGCACGTTCACCGTGAAAATACCTGTGCGGGGAGGTTTGGCAAATGGGTGAAATCAGAAAAGACGGCGGGCAATTTGTGGGCTACGAATATAAGGAAATCACCGCCAGCGGGGAGCGGGCGGCGTTCTGCCTGGACTGCTACGAGAGTTTCGGCTGGACGCAGGACGAACGAACCCAGGAGACTGTCCCCATCGTTAAAGGAAAGCTGGTGCTGAAACGGGAGCGGAAAATCATCAACAAGGCGGAGCTGACCCGTTTACAGCGCCACTTCGAGGCGTGTATGGACGAGATCACGGCGCTGGAGAAATCCAAAACCGCCAACGCCACCATGTGGGCTATCGTAGTGGGACTTATTGGCACCGTGTTCCTGGCGGGGGCCACCTTCGCCGCTGTCCATGAACCGCCCCTCTACGTGCTGTCCGCTCTGTTGGGCGTCCCCGGCTTCATCGGCTGGGTACTGCCTTATTTCCTCTATCGAAAACTGGCCGCCAAACGGGCCAAGGTGGTGGCGGAGCTGGTGGAGCGGAAATACGATGAAATCTACGAGATCTGCGAGCAGGGAAACAAGCTTCTGAACTGAAAGTCTCCCCTCCGAATTTTTCGGAGGGGAGACTTTTAATATTTCTCAAACACAATTCAAGCAATTTGCAAACATCTCTGCTTTAGAATACAACCATCAAACGAGCACACCAACGTCTGCACCAATTATGAAAGGGGAAAATCACAATGGCAGAAAACAAATTCGTGAAAGCAAACGAGGAGATCGCAGAAGCGGTCGTTAGCGGTTATAAGAAGATCGAGAACGGCGTTGTCGGCGGCTACAAGAAAATCGAGGAGGGCGTCGTCGGAGGATTCACGAGAATGACCGACAAATTTGTCGGCGGTTTCCTGACCAAGGACGACGAAACCGTGGAGGACGCAAAGGCACGGCTGGCAGCGGAGCAGAAGGCCCGTGAAGGAGCTGGCAAAGCGGCGGCAGAAAAACGTGCTGCCGAGGCGGAGGCAAGACGCCATCTGCGCAAACCGTGAGCGGAATCCGGCAATTTAATATAGCGCAAACAATTTTGAAGCGATCCATAAACACAGGGCTGGTAACATACAGATACTGGAACACGGAACGCAGTTTCAGTCCAAAACAAATTTGAGAGGAGAAAACATCATGAAAAAGAATAACTTTGTGGCGCTGATCCTGGGAACCATCGGCGGCGTGTTCTTCGCGCTGGGGATGTGCATGATTCTGCTGCCGGAGTGGAGCATGGGAACCCAGGGCATCGTCTGCGGCGTGATCGGCTTGGCGGTGCTGCTGGCCACCCTGCTGATCTGGCGCAGGATGGAGCACAAGGCTCCTATTAAAATCAGCGGTAAGACGCTGGCCGCGGTTTTCGTTGGCATTCTGGGCGCACTGCTGCTGGGCGTGGGGATGTGCCTGTGCCTGCTGGACCCGGCCAAGATGGCCGTGGGGATCGTGGTCGGCGTGGTGGGCATCGTGGTGCTGTTGATGCTCATTCCGCTCCTCAAGGGCATTCACGACTAAGCAAGTTCGGAATCCGTATATTCCATACAGGTAGACCGCTCTCCAGATTACACATATCGGGGAGCGGTTTTGCTTTTCATATGTTTTGAAACTGCCCACATTGTTGGGACTCTTCTTTGTAGACACTGGTGCAATCTATCGTTGCAAATTTCCGCTGGTCCTCCTATGGAGGGGGTAGCTGTCTGCGGCTTTGACCACATAACCAGCCACAGACAGAAAAAAGCTGGCCCACCGGGGCGATCCCGGTGGGCCACTAATCTTGTCAATTTGCGTTTATTTCTTGTGGGAGGTGGGCGTTTTATTCAAGCGCCTGCGGTTTTTGGGAAAGAGATTCTTACGGCTGACTGCAGAATGAAGCCGATATCCGCGTCAATGCAGATAGACTGTTCTAAAATTTCTGCTGGACAGGCGGCTTGCCCCAGGTTGAGGCAGGCGTATATTGCGTCGGGATTTTGTGCGGCAATCTGCCAGAAGGGGTACTTAATGATCCCCGGTGTGTTATAGCCAACCCCCAGCTCCAAAAGCAGCATCTTCATTCCCTTGCGGCGGCGCAGGAACTCCGCATATCGGTGAGCGGCGGCGTGCCATCCCTCATCCTCCACAAATCGATTGTCGGAGCGGAGGTTCATGGTCAGCGGCCTGCCGCAGCGGGGACAGCGGGGGATCAGCTCGGTGGGGACGCGCATATCCCTCTGCCGCTCCACCATGGCCTTGACGATGCTCTCGTTCTCAAAGGTCTCCTGGCAGCAAGGCTCCGAGCACTGGAACAGGCCATAGTCCCCTTGCGTGTAAAACAGCCGCCTTTTGTCGAACCCCGCCTTTTGGAAGCAGTGGTCCACATTGGTGGTGAGCACGAAATAGTCCTTATCCTGGACCAGCTTCAGCAGATCGTCGTAGACCGGCTTGGGCGGATCCAGATAGCGGTTGACCCGGATGTAGCGGCTCCAGTAGGCCCAGTGTTCCTCCGGAGTGCTGTAGGGGTAGAAACCGCCCGAATACATATCTTCGAACCCATACCTGGCTTGAAAGTCACTGAAATGCTCCGCAAACCGCTCCCCGGTATAGACGAAGCCCGCCGAGGCAGAGAGGCCCGCGCCCGCGCCGATGATGACGGCATCGGCGTCCGCCAGCGTGGCACTCAGCCGCTCAATTTTGCCCGAGCAGGTCTCGATAGATTTTTGCATCGATATCCTTGAACACATTGAAAATCACCTTTTGGATAGAAGTGTCATGCCGGAGAAAATCGGTGACCGTCTGCACGGCGATTTTGGCGGCCTCCCGGTTTGGGAAGTGGAACTCCCCGGTGGAGATACAGCAGAAAGCCACGCTTTTCAGCCCGCGCTCCGCCGCCAGTTCCAGACAGGAGCGGTAGCAGGAGGCCAGGTCCTCCCGGTTTCGTTGGGCTACCCGGCCTTGGACGATAGGCCCAACGGTATGAAGGACATACTTTGCCGGGAGGTTATAGCCTTTTGTCAGTTTGGCGCGTCCGTTGGACTCGGGATGTCCCTGCCGCTGCATGATCTCATTGCATTCATCTCGGAGCTGAAGGCCTGCCGCTGAATGGATCGCGTTGTCGATACAGCCGTGGCAGGGATAGAAGCACCCCAGCAGGGCGGAGTTGGCCGCGTTTACGATCGCGTCGACCTTCAAGCGGGTGATATCGCCCTGCCACAGCGCAAGCCGCGGGTGGTTGGCGGCGGACGGCAGGCTGTGGGCGTCTACCACGCCATTTTCTGCTGTCTCGGCGGCTAAAAGCTCATCCTGCATTGCCAAGAAGTCCTGCCGCAAAGGCATAGGTGGGCGGACGTTCATCAGGGAGCGCAAAAGCCGCCGCTGGCCGGGCTCGTCCTGCGGGAACTGCGCCGCCTGGGAACGGTATTCGGGCATTTCGTCCAACAGGCACTGGTTCAGCCGATGAATGGTTTCCTGTCTCGTCATCTAAATCATCTCCGGGATAACGGGCCGCTGGAGCTGGGCGCAGCCCTGGCGCTGGACGCCCCTGGGGTAGTGGAGCTCCGGCCAGCCAAAGCCCATGATGGAACCCACATAGTGGTCATCGGGAATGTCCAGCAGGGCATAAATGTCAGGCATCAACTCCAGTACGCTGCGGGGGAAGGTCATCATCACACTGCCCAGTCCACGGGAAGCGCAGAGGAGATCCCACCATGTGCAGGCGATGTTTACGTCCTCATAGGCACAGGCCACGTCCTTCCGCTCGTGGGGAATCAGCAGATAGGGGGCGGAGCACAGGAGCATATCGGGCCGCACCTTGGCCTCCCAGCCCTTCATCTGGCTGTAGTAGTGGGCGTCGAAGGTTTTGGGATAGACGCCCTGTGCGGCCAGTTCCTCCATCCTGGCATAGGCCAGGTCATGGAAGCGCCGGGTCTGCTCCCGGTCCAGGATGGTGTACTCCACCTTCCGCTTGTTGCTGCCTGTGGGCAGGTTCTGGAGGACGCTGAACATCTCCTCGATGGTTTCCATGGGCACGTCTTTCTGGAGGTAACGCCGGCAGGCCCGGCGGGTGGTCAGCAGGGCGTCCAGCACGGGGGCCGCCGTCTCCGGTTTGGGGGCGGGCAGGCTGTCCTCCGGCCTGCGGTCAAAAATGGAGATGGCCCCGGTGGGACACACCGCCAGACAGTGCTGGCATTCCCAGCAGCCTGCCCAGCCGAACTCGGTCACCGGGGCGATACGGGCCTTGCCCCGCTCATCCACGGACAATATTTCCCCGCAGCAAACCTTGGTACAGGTCCCGCAGCCGACGCACTTGCTTTCGTCCAGCTGGAAATGGGTGATATTCATGGAACGGTCCCTCCTTTTACTGCCTGGGGGAAAAATCACGGCTCCGGCGTACCAGCTGGGCCACGAAAGGGGTGGCGGGGCTGGCCATCACCGCGCTGGGGGGATCGAACTGGGTGGCCCTGCCCTCCTCCATCACCAGTACCCGGGTGCCCAGCTTGAGGGCTTCCTCGATATCGTGGGTCACGAACAGGATGGTGATGCCCCGCTCCTGGTGGAGACGCAGGATCTCGTCCTGGAGCTGGCGGCGGGTGATTTCGTCCACCGCGCCGAAGGGCTCGTCCATCAGCAGGATCTCCGGCTGGGCGGCCAGGGCGCGGGCGATGCCCACCCGCTGGCGTTGGCCCCCGGACAACTCCCGGGGGTAGCGGCTCACCAGGCTGGGCTCAAGCCCCACGCTCTCCAGCAGCTCCGCCGCCCGGCGCCGCCGTTCCTCCCCCTTCCAGAGAGGGGATTTGGAGATGGTGGGCACGTAGGCGATGTTTTTCTCCACCGTCATATGAGGGAACAGCCCCACGTTCTGGATGGTGTAGCCGATGCCCCGGCGCAGGGCCACGGGGTCGGTGTCTGCCACGTCCTTCCCCTGCACCAGCACCCGGCCCGAATCGGCGGAGATCAGGCCGTTGACCAGCCGCAGGGCGGTGGTTTTGCCGCAGCCGGAACGGCCGATGACCGTCAGGAACGTCCCCTTCTTGATGGAAAGGGAAAAATCCCGCAAAACCGGGTGCTCATCGAAGGACTTGCATACATGGTCAAATTGAATGATGGCTTCCGACATGGCTTATCCCTTCAAAACGCCCTTTTCCACCAGGAAATCCCGGGCGACCTCTTTTTCGTCCGCACCCTCGACTTCCACCAGATAGTTCAAATGGGCCATCTCGCTGTCGGTCAGCAGGCCGTCCATCTTCATCAGCGCATCCTCCAGGTGGGGGTATTCCTCCAGCGCGTCCTGCCGCACCACGGTGGAGCAGAAGTAATTGACCTGCAGATGCAGGTCGTCCTCCAGCGTGACCAGCTTGACGGACTGGTTGCCCAGCTGGGCGTCGGTGGTGAAGGCGTTGGTCACGTCGATGTCCCCGTTCTGGAGGGCCTGGTACTTCAGGCCGATGTCGATGTCGTTGACGCTCTTGAACTTCAGCCCATAAGTCTCGGCCAGCAGGGGGAATCCGTCCGCCCGCTCGATATAGTCCGGGTTGCCGCCGAAGTTCAGATCCCCGGCCACGGCGGCCAGGTCGCTGGTGGTTTTTAGGTCATACTGCTGGGCGACGTCCTCCCGGACGGCGATGGTGAAGGTGTTGTTGAAGCCGTAGAGGCCCACCCAGGTCATCTGGTACTTCTCCTGGTACTCGGACATGAGGCTGTCCATCATCTCGGCGTCATCCACGCCGACGGCGCTGTGATCCAGCACCATGACCCAGCCGCTGGAGGTGTATTCCGGGTAGAGGTCAAAGTCCCCGTTCACCATGGCGGGATGGATGTTGTTGGTGCCGCCGCCGATGCCCTTGGTGATCTCTACCTCGTAGCCCGCGTCCTCGATGATAAGCCCAAGCATCTCGCCCAAAATGTACTGCTCCGTCATGGGCTTGGTGGCGATTTTCACCGGCCCGGCGTTGGCGGCGGGGGATTTGCCGCAGGCGGACAGGCTCAGGACAGCGGCCAGGGCCAGGGTCAAGGCAAAAATTTTCTTTTTCATTGTGATCAGCTCCCGTATTTTTTAAAGTGTTTTTCTACACGTCCCAGAATGAAATCCAGCAAAACCGCCAGGGCCGCGATCAAAATGCTCCCCGCCGCAGTCATGGCAGGATTGTAAATGGTGATGCCCCGGTAGATGGACACGCCCAGGCCCCCCGCACCCACAAAGGAGGCGATGCCCGCCACGGAGACGGTCATAACCACCATGTTCCGCACCCCCGCTAAAATGACTCCGGCGGCCATGGGCAGCTTGACCCGCAGCAGCGCCTGCATGGCGGTGCTGCCCATGCCGTTGGCGGCTTCCAATATGTCCGGGTCCAGGGTGGTCAGGCCCACGTAGGTGTTGCGCACCATGGGCATGACCCCGTAGATGGTCAGGGCGATCACTGCCGTCTTGTTCCCGATGCCGGTGAAGGGGATCAGGATGCCCAGCAGGGAGATGGCGGGGATGGTGTACAGCACATTGCATATCCCCATGACGGCGGGGGCCAGCTTTGGGCGCTGGGCGATAAAGATCCCCAGCAAAAGCCCGATGCTCCCGGACAGCAGGATGGCTTGTCCTGAAAGGAGAAAGTGGTCCCACAGCAGGCCCAGGAACCAGTCGCTGCGCTGGTTGTAGAGCGCAAAGATCTCTTGAATCAGCTCTCCCATGGCGGTCACGGATGCAGCCGGTCAACGGCGCCGGCGGGACAGAACTCCACGCACCGCCCGCACTGGAGGCAGTGGGCCGGGTCGATGATGTATGGCGTCCCAGGGGTGATGCACTGCTGGGGGCAGGCTTCGGCGCACGCACCGCAGCTGACGCACTTGTCCGAGATGGCAAAGCCGTTTTTCTCCACCTCGGCTCCGCCATAGGCAAAACTCTCCCGGCTGATGGGGTAGTGCAGCAGGTCGAACCACTCGCCGCGGCCCTCGTAGATATGGAAAGCGTCCAGGATATAGCGGCTCTCGCCGGGGTAGACCTCGTTCATGCCTGGGTTTTGCTCAAACACCTTGTCTACCCACTCTTTGCCTACTACCCGGAGCCTGCCGGTGAACTTCAGGGACTGGCAGTCGGGGCACATGGCGGCCAGGGCGATCTCGCCGGTTTCTACCAACTGCTTGTAGAAGGGCTTCCCCTTGGAGGTGACGATATACATTCCGTCGTCCTCAGCCAGCATCACGTTGATGATGCGGGCCTGGGGATGGCCCTGGGCGTCCACCGTGGCCGCGGTGGCGATTTTCACCTGCCGGAACAGGTCGATGTACTTTCTTGCGGTTTCATTCATCATAGGACCTCCAATTTTCAGAGAGATTATGCTTCCCCATTCATTGCTGCCAGTATAGCGCAAAATCCCGTCATCGTAAAGTACGCACATAATTGTGGCATAGGCACCTTGAGGTAACTATTGGGCGATTGCAATGCTTTGCGGCCGGTCTCACTCGGAAAACTTTTGAAATGCTTGACACGTTCCTGCCCCATGCCGTAAAATTACGCTGTATATCCCTAATAGAAACTATAGGAGATTGGGAGGAATTTGTATGGCAGCTGCGGCAAAGGAACTTCCGGCCTGCCCGGTGGAGACGACCTTGACTTTGATCGGTGATAAGTGGAAGGTCTTGATCCTGCGGGATCTGCTCCCTGGTACAAAGCGGTTTGGAGAATTGAAAAAGTCTATCGGAACGGTCAGCCAAAAGGTACTGACCACCCAACTGCGGCAGATGGAGGCCAGCGGACTGGTCATCCGCACCGTCTATGCCGAGGTTCCGCCCAGAGTGGAATATACGCTGACAGAGCTGGGCTACAGCCTGAAGCCTGTCCTGGATGCCATGGTGACATGGGGTAAGGAGTATAAGGCAAGACAGGCTTGAAAATTTCCTCTACGTATCTCCGGGAGGCATCAAAGAGCCCGCCGCCAGCCGCTCCTTCTCGGCGGCGATTTCCGCCTTCATCCCTGCTATCATTTTTGCCAGCGGTTTTTCACATTCCGCCTCGCTGTGAGCATAGACGTTGCGGGCGTGTTTTTTGCCGTCCGGCCAGATGGGGGAGTAGCGTCCTTCCCAGAGTTTCTCGTTGATCTGGGTGACGCAGCCTGTACCAGCCCTGCGCCGCAGTCCGGCGCATTTCATCGGTAACATGGGCGTAGACGTTCAGCGTGGTGCTTGCTGGCCGTTAATGTAGAATGTCTGGGTGGTGGGACGAGCAGTGAGATAGTCCGCCGCCTGGGCGGCTGGGCCACTCAGTGCGAGTCCAGCCAGAATCCCGATCCCCATAAAGATGGCTTCCCGTTTTCTGTTCATGACGATTCCTCCTTCGATTTTTGTGATCTTGGCAATCAACAACAATGCCGAAGAACCATGGGTAAGGGTTTTGAGCACGATATAGCGATACGTTGAGCCCTCGCTGGCTGCGCATCCTGGTCTGCATCTTGCCACAGCGGCACTGTTTTTTTCCGCGCTGATTCCCGCAGCTGCCCCTTGATTACTCCCTCGCTTAGCGGTACAATTGAGCTGACGTCTGCTGGCCGGCGCGCCTGGGATATAGGAGGGGGAGACGATGCGGAACACACAAAAAGCCCCAAAGAAGGGGATACGGTTCCTGCTGATGGTATTTGGCGGCATCCT
>CAZCFU010000033.1:0-11006 GCA_964498005.1 uncultured Oscillospiraceae bacterium
CGGACCGGTCGGGTTTGGAACGCTTTTTTATGTCTCAGATCGTCCCAGGCACGTTGGCCGCGGGGGAGGGAGCATGATTTCCCGGCGGGCCAATATAAATGAAAGGGGAAGTCAAACATGGGATACTCCAAAGAAGATATCATCCGCGTCGTGAAGGAAGAGGACGTCAAGTTCATCCGGATGCAGTTTACCGACATTTTCGGCCAGCTGAAGAACGTGGCCATCACGGCCTCCCAGATCGAGCGGGCGGTCAACAACGAGATCATGCTGGACGGCTCCTCCATCGAGGGCTTCGTCCGCATCAACGAGTCCGACCAGTATCTCTACCCCGACCTGGACAGCTTTGTCATCTTCCCCTGGCGGCCCCAGCACGGCAAGGTGGCCCGGCTGATCTGCGACGTACACAACCCGGACGGCTCTCCCTTCGTGGGCGATCCCCGGGGCGTACTCCAGCGGGTGCTGGAAAAGGCCCGGGCCATGGGCTACGACACCTTCAATGTGGGCCCCGAGGCGGAGTTTTTCCTGTTCCAGACCGACGAGGACGGCAAGCCCACCACCAAGACCAACGACGAGGCGGGTTACTTCGACCTGGGCCCCCTGGACCACGGCGAGCCCACCCGGCGGGAGATCTGTCTGGCGCTGGAGCAGATGGGCTATGAGATCGAGGCGGCCCACCACGAGGTGGCCCCCGGTCAGCATGAGATCGACTTCAAATACGCCCCCGCCCTGGACTGCGCCGACAAGATCATGACCTTCAAGCTGACGGTCAAGACCCTGGCCCAGAAGAACGGCCTCCACGCCACCTTTATGCCCAAGCCCATCTATGGTCTGGCGGGCAACGGGATGCACACCAATATGTCCCTGTACCGGGACGGGAAGAACGTGTTCTTTGACGAGAACGGGGAGAAGGGCTTGTCCAAGGAGTGCTACGCCTTCATTGCGGGCATACTCCACCACATGAAGGGGATGGCCGCCATCACCAATCCGCTGGTGAACTCCTACAAGCGGCTGGTGCCGGGGTTTGAGGCCCCCTGCTACATAGCCTGGTCGGCCTCCAACCGTTCCACCCTGATCCGCATCCCGGCCAGCCGGGGTCAGGGCACCCGGGTGGAGCTGCGCTGCCCCGATCCCTCCTGCAACCCCTATCTGTCCCTGGCGGTGTGTCTGGCCGCCGGCCTGGACGGCATCGCCCGCGGCATGACCCCGCCCCCCGAAGTGACGGAGAATATCTTCGCCATGAGTCCCGCCACCCGCCGCCGCCGGGGCATCGAGGCCCTGCCCGGCTCCCTGGAGGAGGCCCTGGCGGCCATGAAGAAGGACCGGCTGGTTATGGCCACCCTGGGCCAGCACGTCACCTCCCAGTACATCGCCGGAAAGGAGCGGGAGTGGAAAGAGTACCGCACCCGCGTGTCCAGCTGGGAAGTGGACAAATACATGATCAACTACTGAGCGTCCCGTCTGCGAAGGAAGTGAACGGGTATGCGGCAGGTGATCGTGGCCTTTGAGCGCCAGAGCAACTGCGACAGGCTCCGGGAGATCATCGAGAACGGCGGCGAGTTCTCCTGCGTCGTGTGCCGCACGGCCGACCAGGTGCGGCGGGCGGCGCGCAAGCTGCGGCTGGACATCGTGGTGTGCGGCTTCAAGCTGGGGGAGGAGAGCTGCGAGTCGCTGTTCTACGACCTGCCCCAGCGGTGCTCCATGCTGATGGTGGCCCCCCAGGCCCAGCTGGATCTGTGCGAGGGGGAGGGGATCTTCAAGCTCCGGGCCCCCGTGCGCCGCTCGGAGCTGATGGCTTCGGTGCGGCTGCTGAGCCAAGTGGCGCAGAGCGCCACTCGAGCGGTCGTTGCCGGCGCGGCCGGCAATGACGCGAGCCAAGTGGCGCAGAGCGCCTCGAGCCAGGTGGCGCGCGGTGCCTCAAGCCAGGGCCGCTCTCCCGCTCAACGAAGTCAGGAGGAGCGGGAGCTGGTGGAGCGGGCCAAGGCGGTGCTGATGGGCCGCCACGGCATGACGGAGGAGCAGGCCCACCGGTTTTTACAAAAGCAGAGCATGGACAATGGCGCCCGGCTGACCGATACCGCCAGGCTTGTGCTGGCGGATCAGTGAACACAGGACAGGGCGGCGGTAAAAAACTGCCGCCCTGTTGTCCTCCCGTTTGGCTTCCCAATCGGCAAACAGGAGGGACGGCCATGGAATTCACCAAAATGCACGGTCTGGGAAACGACTACATTTTCCTGAACTGCATGGGATCCACACCCGATAACCTGGGCGAACTGGCCCGCCGCCTGTCCCACCGCCGCTTCGGCGTGGGCGGGGACGGCATCATCTGCGTCTGCCCGTCCGACCGGGCGGACTTCAAAATGCGGATGTTCAACGCCGACGGCTCCGAGGGGGCCATGTGCGGCAACGGCATCCGGTGCTTTGGCAAATACGTCTACGACAGGGGGCTGACGGACAAGGCCCACCTGACCATTGAGACGCTGTCGGGGGAGCGGGAGATCTCGCTGATGCTCCGGGAGAAAAGGGTATACGCCGCCGTGGTGGACATGGGGGTGCCCGCGGTGGAGCCGCCCGTGGAGCTGACCGTCGGGGAGGGGCGCTGGCGCGCCGTCCCCGTGTCCATGGGCAACCCCCACGCGGTCATCGAGACGGACGACCCCGCCGCCCTGGATCTGCGGACGATCGGCCCCGGTGTGGAGCGGAACCCCGCCTTTCCCCATCGGGTGAACGCGGAATTCATCCGCGTTCTGAACCGGGGCGAGCTGGAACTGCGGGTCTGGGAGCGGGGCAGCGGTGAGACCATGGCCTGCGGCACCGGGGCCTGCGCGGCGGCCGCCGCCATGGTGAATGCCGGAAAGCTGGACCGGGAAGCTGTGGTCCACCTGGCCGGAGGGGATCTGTCCGTCCGATGGGACGAAAAATCCGGCCATGTGTTCATGACCGGCCCCGCCGTCACCGTTTTTGATGGCAAACTTGACAATTGACCGCGCTGTCTCTTTTGCGGTAGAATGATTTAGACAAATAAAGCAAGGAGTGGTCTTATGGCCCACATCAATCAGAACTTTCTCAAGCTGCCGGGAGGCTACCTGTTCCCGGAGATCGGCCGCCGGGTGCGGGCCTTTTCCGCCCAGAACCCGCCCATGCCCCTGATCCGGTTAGGAATAGGCGACGTGACCCAGCCCCTGGCCCCCGCGGTGGTGGACGCCATGGTGAAGGCGTCCAAAGAGATGGGGGTGAAGGAGACCTTCCGGGGCTACTGCGAGGAGACCTGCTGCGCCTATGATTTCCTGCGCTTCGCCATCCAAAACTCCTACAAGGAGCGGGGGGTGGACATCGCCGACGATGAGATCTTCGTCTCCGACGGGGCCAAAAGCGACTGCGGCAGCATCGGCGACATCTTCTCGGTGGACAACGTGGTGGCGGTGTGCGACCCGGTGTACCCGGTGTATGTGGACACCAACGCCATGGCGGGGCGGGCCGGCGACCACGACGGGGAGAAGTGGACGGATCTGGTCTATCTGCCCTGCACCGCCGAGAACGGCTTCTTCCCCGAGCTGCCCCAGGGAAAAGCGCCCGACCTCATTTACATCTGCTCCCCCAACAACCCCACCGGCACGGCGGCGGCTTATGACCAGCTCAAGGTGTGGGTGGACTACGCCAACGCCCATGACAGCGTGATTTTGTACGACTCCGCCTACGAGGCGTTCATCCGTGAGGAGGGCGTCCCCCACAGCATCTTCGAGGTGGAAGGGGCCAAGTCCTGCGCCATTGAGTTCCGCTCCTTCTCCAAGACCGCCGGGTTCACCGGCACCCGCTGCGCCTACACGGTCATCCCCAAGGCGCTGGAGCGGGACGGCGCGTCCCTGAACGCGCTGTGGAACCGCCGCCAGGGCACCAAGTTCAACGGCGTGCCCTATGTGATCCAGCGGGCGGCGGAGGCCACCTTTACCCCCGAGGGCAAGGTGCAGACGAAGGCCGCCATCGACTACTACCTGAACAATGCCAAGGTCATCCGGGAGGGCCTCGTCAACGCGGGCCTGACGGTGTACGGCGGGGTGAACGCCCCCTACCTGTGGGTGAAAACGCCCAACAATACGCCGTCCTGGGACTTCTTCGACCTGCTGCTGAAGCAGGCGTGCGTGGTCACCACCCCCGGCGCGGGCTTCGGCCCCAGCGGGGAGGGCTACATCCGGGTCACCGCCTTCGGCGACGCGGACGCCACCCGTGAAGCGGTGCGGCGCATCGTCTCGGTGCTGTAACGCGCCCGATGGGTGAAAAAACAATAACAGACAGGAAAGCCGCCCGCCGGAATATCCCGGCGGGCGGTTTTCGTTTTTGATTAGGAATAATCCGGGACAGGCCCTCATATGAATGGGGTAACAAGTGAGGCGGTGAATAACATGGACGAAAGAAAACCCTGGGAACAGGCGGCGGGGGTGCTGCCCGGGCCGCTGCGGAGGAGCCTGTACGCCCTGGGGCCGGACAGGCTGTGCGCCCTGGAGGAGCTGCGGCTGCGCCGTGGCTTTCCCATGACGGCGCTCCTGCCCGAGGGCGAGGTGGAGACGGGCGGCCCGCCCGTAGGCGAGGATGAGCTGCGCCAGGTGGTGGAGAACGCCACGCAGAGCTCCGCCCACACGGCGCTGGACCGGGTGCGGCAGGGGTTTGTCACCCTCCGGGGGGGCCACCGGGTGGGCCTTTGCGGCACGGTGGTGAAAAAGGACGGGCAGATCGTCACCCTCCGGGAGCTGTCCTCCCTGTCGATCCGGGTGGCCAGGGCGGTGGAGGGGCTGGCATCGCCCCTCCTGCCCCAATTGATGGAGGACGGGCGCTTTTTGAGTACCCTCATCCTTGCCCCGCCGGGGGCGGGCAAGACCACCCTCCTGCGGGATCTGGCGCGGGCCCTGTCCGACGGGGAGGGGGGCACGCCCCTGCGCTTGGCCGTGGCGGACGAGCGGGGGGAGATCGCCGCGCTGTGGCGGGGGGAGCCCCAGCTCTACATAGGCCGGCACACCGACGTGCTGGACGGCTGTGCCAAGGCGGAGGGGCTGTCCATCCTCATCCGGGGGATGAACCCGCAGGTCGCGGCGGTGGACGAGATCACCCGCCCAGAGGACGCCCGGGCCGTCATCGAGGCGGCGGGGTGCGGCGTGGCCCTCATCGCTACCGCCCACGGCGCGGGGGTGGACGATCTGAGCCGCCGCCCTGTCTATCGAGAACTATTGTCGGCGGGGGTGTTCCGGCGGCTGGTGGTGCTGGAGCGCCGGGGCGCTGAGCGCGGCCTGCGCGCGGAGGTGCTGCCATGACCCGCCTATTTGGGGCCGTCCTGGTGGTGGCCGGGTGCGGGGCGCTGGGCCTGGGCGGGGTGGCTCGGCTGGACGGCCGGGTCAAAGACCTGGGCGAGCTGGCGGCGGGGCTGGACGCCCTCCAGCGGGAGCTGGGCTGGCGGCTGGCCCCCCTGCCCGACGCGCTGGAGACGGCGGCAAAGGCGCTCCACGGTCCGGCGGCGGATTTTTTTGCCCGATGCGCCCAGGGGGCGGGGCAGGCGGACGGCCGGAGCTTCCAGCAGGTGTGGCGGGACAGCCTGAACGCCGCGGCCCTCCGGCTGACAGCGGAGGATCGGGGCTTTTTGGAGCGGCTGGGCCCGGTGCTGGGCCGGTATGACGGCGACAGCCAGCGGCTGGCCTTGGAGGACGCGGCGGCGGGCCTGCGTCAGCTCCAGGGGGCGGCGGCGGATGACCGGCGGCGTCTGGGCCGGGTGTACGGCGTGCTGGGCATGACGGCGGGGCTGTTTTTGGCCATATTATTGATTTGAATACATAGGAGGACGGACGGATGATGGACGTGGATTTGATTTTCAAGATCGCCGCCATCGGCATCCTGGTGTCGGTACTCAACCAGGTGCTCACCCGGTCGGGCCGGGACGAGATGGCCACCATGACCACCCTGGTGGCGCTGGTGGTGGTGCTGATGATCGTGGTGCAGCAGATCAATGACCTGTTCACCCTGGTGAAGGATCTGTTCGGGCTGTGAGCGATATCATCAAAGTGGCCGCGGCGGCGGTGGCGGCGGCGCTGTGCGCCGTGGTGGTGCGCCGCCAGTCGCCGGAGATCGCCCTGGCCCTGGGGGTGGGGGCCTGCGCCCTCATCGTGCTGTACTGCTCCGGGGCGCTCACCGCCGTTGTGGAGCTGGTGGACAAGCTGGCCCAGATAGGGAATTTGTCCGCCCAGGTGGTGGAGCCGGTGATCAAAACGGCGGGCATCGCCATCGTCACCCGGCTGGCGGCGGACTTCTGCAAGGACGCCCAGGAGGGGGGGCTTGCCTCGGCGGTGGAGCTGGCGGGGACGGCCCTGGCTCTGGCGGCGGCGCTGCCGCTGATGACGGCGGTGCTGGACGTGCTCACCCAGCTGCTGTAGGGGAGGGGAGGACGTGAAGCGGATGTGGTTCGTTTTGACCGCCCTGCTGGCCCTTCCGGCGCTGTGGCTCCCCGCCCGTGCCCTCACCGGGGATGATGTGCTCCAACGGCAGGAGGAGCTGATCGAAGTGGACGAGCTCCAACGCTCCGCGGAGGAGAACGGCGGGGAGGCGGAGTACGGGGCCAGCCTGGACGAGGGCCTGGAGAGCCTGCTGGACACGGGCACCCGGGAGCTGAGCGGCGCGGTGCGCCGCGCGGCCCGCTCCGGGGCGCTGCTGCTGGCGATCATGCTGTTCTGCGCCCTGACGGAGTCGGTGGGGCAGGAAGGGGTCAAGAGCAGGATGAGCGCCGCCAACCTGGCGGGGACGCTGGCGGTGACGGCGGTGGCGGTGGCGGATGTGAACTCGCTGTTGGGCATGGGCACGGGGGCCATTGAGAAGATGTCCTCCTTTGCCAATGTACTGCTGCCCACGGTGGCGGCGGTGACGGCGGCCACGGGGGCGGTCACCGGGGCGGCGGCGCGGCAGCTGGCGGCGGCGCTGTTCTCCGACCTGCTCATCAGCCTCATCAGCGGCCTGCTGGTGCCCCTTTTATACGGCTATATCGCCGCCTCGGTGGCCCAGGCGGCGCTGGGAAGGGAGGAACTGAAGCGCATGGCGGATCTGTTTAAATGGACGGTGACCACCCTGATCACCATTGTGATGACCGCCTTTGTGAGCTACCTCGCCGCCAGCGGCGTGGTGGCCGGGACGGCGGACGCCGCCGCCGTCAAGGCGGCCCGGTTTGCCATCTCCGGGGCCATCCCGGTGGTGGGGGGCATTTTATCCGACGCGGCGGAGACGGTGCTGGCCTCGGCGGGGGTGCTGCGGGGGACGGTGGGGGTGTTCGGCATGATCACCGTTTTGGGGATATGCCTGGTGCCGCTGCTGCGGCTGGCGGTGCATTATCTGGCCTATAAGCTGGTGGCGGCGCTGGCCTCCGCCTTTGGGGACGGGCCGGTATGTACCCTGGTGGATCGGCTGAGCTCCGCCTTCGGGCTGGTGCTGGGCATGACGGGGGCGTGCTGCCTGCTGCTGCTCATTGCGCTGGTGTCCTGCGTGTCGGTGGCGGCGGTATGATGGGGGCGGTGCGCGGCTGGCTGCTGGGGGTGACCGCCGCCGCCCTGGTGCTGGCGCTGGCGGAGGCCCTGGCCCCCGAGGGCGGCGCGAAAAAAGTGTGCCGCCTGGCGGGGGGCATGGCCCTGCTGCTGACGGCGGTGGGGCCGGTGGTGAGGCTGCTGGACGGCGGCTTTCTCACCCAGGCCGTGGACGGCTGGCGGGACCGGGCCCAGAGCTATGAGCTGGAGCTGGAGGAGAAAAATGATTTGTTTTATCTGCCCATCATAGAGGAGGAGACCGCCGCATATATTGTGGACAAGGCGAAGGAAATTGGCTTCGATTGTCAGGCGGAGGTGACCTACGGCTATGACGAGGACAGCGTGCCCCGGCCCTGGGAGGTCACCGCCCGGGGAAGCTGGACACAGGAACAGCGGGAACAGCTCAGCCGGCTGCTGGAGGAGGAGCTGGGCGTACCCGCCGAACGGCAGTATTACGAGGAGACACGGCCATGAGATTCCAATGGAAAAAGCCGGAGGCGGAACAGGTTTGGAAGCTGCTGGAGAAATACAAGTATGTGCTGATCGTCCTGGCGGCGGGGCTGATCCTGCTGCTGTGGCCCACGGGGGAGAAGGAGAAACCGGCAGAGAGCGCCGACCCCAGCGCCCCGGAGGAATTCGATCTGGCCGCACTGGAGGAGAAGCTGTCCCAGACCCTGTCCCAGGTGGAGGGGGCGGGGAAGGTGACGGTGGCCCTCACGGTGAAGAGCGGCATGGAGCAGGTGCCGGTCACAGACCGATCCACCTCCGTGACCGAACGGGGGAACAGCTTAGAGGAAAAGACGGTGGTCATCAACACCGGCTCGGGCCAGGAGGCGGTGGTACGCGTCCAGCGCTATCCCCAGTTCCAGGGGGCGGTGGTGGTGTGCCAGGGGGGCGACCGGGCGGACGTGCGGCTGCTGCTCACCCAGGCGGTGTCCGCCCTCACCGGGCTGGGCGCGGACCGAATAACCGTGTGCAAGGGAAATGGCTAGAACGAATGTTTCACGTGAAACAATCTTTGTGAAATGGAGGACAGAAACATGAGTGTGTGGAAACGGAACGCGGTCGTGGTGGCCATCGTGCTCTTTGTGGGGGCGGCGGTGTATCTGAACTGGTCGTACAGCAGGGAGGCGGCGGCCACCGACGGGACCGGCAAAAACGACGGGAGCGGCAAGCTGCTGGGTCAGGCCGCCCTGGTCAACGGCAAGGAGGACGCCTCGGCCAGCGTGTCCCCCTCCGCCGACCCCAGCGCCCAGCCCAGCGCCGCCGGGGAGAATACCGGCTACTTCGCCTCCGCCCGGCTCAACCGTCAGCAGGCCCGGGACAGCGCCCTCCAGCTTTTGCAGCAGGCGGCCGCGGACGCGGGGGCCCAGCAGGACATCATTGATGAGGCCAACGCGTCCATCCAGGCCATGGCGGCCGTCACCCTGTCGGAGGCCAACATCGAGAACCTGATCACCGCCAAGGGCTACGGCGACTGCATCTGCTTCATCAACGACAACAGCGCCAGCGTGGTGGTGTCGTCCACGGAAAACGGCCTGAGCGGGAATGACGCCACCAAGATCATGGAAATCGTCAAGGAGGAGACCGGCCTGGCGGCGGAGAAGATCACGATCATTGAGGCGGAGCCGTAAGGGAAGCGCGGAGCGCCCGGGAGCAGGCGGCTAAGACCCGAAGCGGAGTGGACGGCTTGTTAGCCCAAAGGGCTAACAAACGGCGCGCGCAGTCGTAGGGACTTAGACGCCGTCGCGGAGGGTGCGAAGCGTGACAACAAGCAAAATACGGGATTGTATTTTCCATGATTGGGTGATATAATAGCCTCAGTATCGAAAAGGAGCGTGAGGCGACATGGCCGACGGCAAAGAATATATCTCCCACGAGGGCGAACTGGGCAGCGTCAGCATTTCCGAGGAGGTGCTGGCCGTCATCGCCGCCGCCGCGGCGGTGGATGTGGAGGGCGTGAGCTGCCTGGGCAACGGAGTGGGCCGGGAGCTGTCCGACCCCGCCAACCGCAAGGCGCTGACCAAGGGCGTGCGCCTGTGGGTGGAGGACGAGCGGGTGAGCGTGGATCTGCCCATCCTGGTGCGGTATGGCTACGTGGTCACCGACGTGGCCAAGGCCGTGCAGGACGCGGTGTTCAGCGCCGTGGAGAACACCAGCGGGCTGGAAGTGGCCCAGGTCAACGTCACCGTGGTGGGCGTGACCTTCCAAAAGTGATAGACGCGTCTGAATAGGAGCCGGGACGGAAGTCCCGGCTCTTTTTTACGCAAACGAAACTTTTTTGGGCCGGATTTCCTCTTGACAAAATGGTTTACTTGCTGTAAACTGGTATTAGACTACAAGCAGTAAACCAAAGACCGCGATATGGAGGTGCCGTATATGACGCAGTACAAACTGGGCGAGGTGGAGGCCGCCTTCGCCGATTTGATCTGGGACAACGAGCCGCTGAGCTCCAGCCGGCTGGTGGAGCTGTGCGCGGGCAAGCTGGACTGGAAGAAGTCCACCACCTACACTGTCCTGCGGCGGCTGTGCCAGAAGGGTATTTTCCAAAATGAGGGCGGAGTGGTGACCTCCCTGATCGGCAGGGAGGAGTTTGCCGCCCGGCAGAGCGAGGAGTTTGTGGAGCAGGCATTTGACGGCTCCCTGCCCAAGTTCCTGGCTGCCTTCGCCAGCCGCAAGAGGCTGAGCGGCGAGGAGATCGAGCAGCTCCAGCGGCTCATCGACGAACAAAGGAGGTAAGGGGATGGAAACCCTATTTCTCAAGGTGTTGAGTATGAGCGCCACGGCGGCCGTTGTCATCCTCGTGGTGCTGCTGGCCCGGTTGCTGCTGCGGAAAGCGCCCAAGGTATTTTCCTATGCCCTGTGGGCGGTGGTGCTGTTCCGGCTGTTGTGCCCCTTTACCATTCAAAATCCCTGGAGCCTGACCCCCTCCATCCAGGTGGAGCCTGCCGGGGAGGGCCTGGATATGGTGGAAATCAACATGGAACGGGTGGAAGTGGTCATCCGGGTGGACGATCCCCCGGCGGGCCGTCCGGAAGCTATACCCTCCAACGTGCCGGCAGGGCCGTCGGTTCACCCGGATGACGCTGTCCAGGCGGTTACCTCTGTTCCCAGCGTTCTGGCCGCTGTCAGTATCGTCTGGCTGACCGGGGCCGCGATCCTGCTGGGATACAGCGCCCTGTCCCTGCTGCGGCTGCGGCGAAAGCTGGTGGGTTCAGTCCCGCTGGAGGGGGAGAAGAACGTCCGGCTGGCCGACCACATCCCGTCCCCCTTCGTGCTGGGGCTGTTCCGGCCGAACATCTATCTGCCCTCCGATCTGCCCGAGGGGGAGCGGGACTATATCCTCCTCCACGAGCGCACCCACATCCGCCGCTGTGACCACCTGTTCCGGGCGCTGGCGTGGCTGGCGCTGGCCATCCACTGGTTCAACCCGCTGGTGTGGCTGGCGTTCCACCTGGCGGG
>CAZCFU010000034.1:0-10904 GCA_964498005.1 uncultured Oscillospiraceae bacterium
GCCAGCTTGAAGGAGTAGCGGAACATCATGGCCGCGGACAGGATGGTGGCGATGGGGTTGGCCTTGTCCTGGCCCGCGATGTCCGGGGCGGAGCCGTGGATGGGCTCATACAGCGCCGGGGCCCCGTCCCCCATGGAGGCGGAGGGCAGCAGGCCGATGGAGCCGGTGATCATGGACGCCTCGTCGGACAGGATATCCCCGAACATATTCTCGGTGACCACCACGTCGAACTGCCCCGGATCCCGCACCAACTGCATGGCGCAGTTGTCCACCAGCACGTCCTCGTACTCCACGTCGGAGTACTCCTCTGCCAGGCGGTGCATGACGGCCCGCCACAGCCGGGAGGTCTCCAGCACGTTGGCCTTGTCCACGCTGGACACCTTTTTGCGGCGCAGGCGGGCCATCTCAAAGGCCCGGCGGCCGATGCGCTCGATCTCCATCTCGGAGTAGGCCATCAGGTCGGTGGCCTCCAGGCCCCGGTCTTCGGTCTGGTACTTGTCCCGCTTGCCGAAGTAGATGCCGCCGGTCAGCTCCCGGACCATGAGCAGGTCAATACCCTTCTCCGCCGTCTCCTTTTTCAAAGGACAGGCGTCCGCCAGGGCGGGCCGCAGGGCGGCGGGGCGCAGGTTGGCGTACAGCCCCAGGTCCTTGCGGATGGCCAGCAGGGCGGTCTCCGGCCGCTGCTCGGCGGGCTTGTCGCTGCCCCACTTGGGGCCGCCCACCGCGCCCAGCAGCACCGCGTCGCAGGATTTGCACAGCTCCGCCGTGCCGTCGGGATAGCTCCTGCCCACCGCGTCGATGGCACAGCCGCCCATCAGCACGTCCACATACTCAAAGGTGTGGCCGAACTTCTCCCCCACCCTGTCGATGACCTTCACCGTCTCGTTGACGATCTCCGGGCCGATGCCGTCGCCCCGGATCAGCGCGATCTTGTGATTCATTTCGCCACTCCCCTCGCTTTCAGGGATTTCAGCAGCCCACCGTTCTCAATGATGCCGTTGACGAACTCCGGGAAGGGCGCGGCCTGGAATTTTGCCCCGGTCGTCTCGTTGACGATGACGCCGGTGTTGAAGTCAACGCTCACCGCGTCCCCGGCGGAGATGCCGTCCACCGCCTCGGGGCACTCCAGGATGGGGAAGCCGATGTTGATGGCATTGCGGTAGAAGATGCGGGCGAAGCTCTTTGCGATGACGCACTTCACGCCGCAGGCCTTGATGGCCAGGGGGGCGTGCTCCCGGGAGGAGCCGCAGCCGAAGTTTGCGCCGCCGATGACGATGTCCCCCGCCTCCACGGTGGAGGCAAACTGGGCGTCGATGTCCTCCATGCAGTGGGAGGCCAGGGACTTCTCGTCCGGGGCGTTGAGATACCGGGCGGGGATGATGACGTCGGTGTCCACATTGTCGCCGTATTTATAAATCTTCATGTTCATTCCCCTCCCTTAAAGTGTTGCCGGATCTGTAACGACACCCGTAACAGCGCTGGCCGCCGCCACGGCGGGGCTGGCCAGGATGATCATGGAGCTGGTGGGGCCCATGCGGCCCACAAAGTTGCGGTTGGTGGTGGAGATGGCCCACTCGTTGTCGCTGAGCACCCCCATATGCCCGCCCAGGCAGGGCCCGCAGGTGGGGGTGGACACCACCGCGCCCGCCTGGATGAAATCGGCCACCAGCCCCTCGGCCATGGCGTCCAGGTAGATCTGCTGGGTGGCGGGGATCACGATGCACCGCACCCCATCGGCCACCTTCCGGCCCTTGAGGATGGCGGCGGCCTCCCGCAGATCCTTCAGCCGCCCGTTGGTGCAGGAACCGATGACCACCTGCTGGATGGGCTTGCCCGCCGCCTCGTCCACGCTCTTGGTATTGGAGGGCAGGTGGGGGAAGGACACCGTGGGCCGCAGGGCGGACAGATCGATGGTGACCTCCCGGGCATACTCGGCGTCCGGGTCGGCCTCAAAGGCGGTGAAGTCACGGTTCACCCGGCCCTTTAAGTAGGCAACAGTTTTCTCATCCACCGGGAAGATACCGTTCTTAGCCCCGGCCTCAATGGCCATGTTGCAGATGGTGAAGCGGTCGTCCATTTCCAGGGAGGCGACGCCGTCCCCCGCGAACTCCAGGGACTGGTACAGCGCCCCGTCCACCCCGATCATGCCGATCAGGTGGAGGATGACGTCCTTGCCGCTGACGTACCGGCCCAGCCTGCCGGTGAGGTTCACCTTGATGGCGGAGGGCACCTTGAACCAGGCCTGCCACGTGGCCATGACGGCGGGCATGTGGGTGGAGCCTACGCCGGTGGAAAAGGCCCCCAGAGCGCCGTAGGTGCAGGTGTGGGAGTCCGCGCCGATGATGACCTCGCCGGGTGCGGTCAGGCCCTTCTCCGGCAGGAGCGCGTGCTCGATGCCCATCTGGCCCACATCGTAGAAGTGGGTGATGGAGTGGGCTTTGGCGAACTCCCGGCAGGCCGCGCACAGCTGGGCGGACTTGATGTCCTTGCAGGGGGTTGAGTGATCCAGCACGATGGCGATCTTGTCCTTGTCAAACACCGAGGACAGCCCCGCCTTGTGGAACTCCGTGATGGCCACCGGGGTGGTGATGTCGTTGCCCAGCACCAGATCCAGCTTGCCCTCAATCAGCTGGCCGGCCTCCACCCGGTCAAGTCCGGCGGAGCGGGCCAGGATCTTCTGGGTCATGGTCATGCCCATGAAAAATTCCTCCTAATATCCAAATTTGATGCACTCATTATGCCAGAACTTTGCCGGGAACAATGTAAACCATGATACAATATTGCCATCAACATCAGAACGGGAGGCGAACCATATGGCGGTTTGGGATCTGCTGGCGGAGGGCCGCAGCCCCCGGAAATACCATGCGGGGCAGATGGTCTATCTCCAGGGCGCCCGCCCGGAGTGCTTCTATTATCTGATCTCCGGCTCGGTGCGCAGCTTCATCAGCTCCAGCTCCGGGGAGGAGCGGGTGCTGGCCGTCCATCGCTCCGGGGATTTAATGGGCGAGGCGTCATTTTTCGACGGCTGCCCCCGGGTCACCTCCGCCATGGCGCTGGAGGACTGCCGGATCTTGACCATTGACCGGGCTCAGCTGGACGCCGCCTTCCAGCGTCACCCGGAGCTGGCCCTGCCCATGCTCCAGTACCTGGCCCGGACGGTGCGGATGCTGTCCGACCATGTGGAGTCCTCCTCCCTGCCCGCCCAGCAGCGGGTGGCCCGGTGGCTGCTGGGGCAGCCGGGCGTCGCAAGCGGTGCCGAAGAAAACAGCGCGATCAAGGCCACCCACGAGGGCATCGGCCAGGCGGTGGGCCTGTCCCGGGTGACGGTGAGCCGGGTTCTGGGAGAGCTGTCGGCCCAGGGGCTGGTGGAGCTGGGATACCGCTCCATCTCCGTTCTGGATCGGGCGCGGCTGGAGGATATGGCCTTTGAGGCATAAAAAGGAACGGGGCGCTGACACTGCTCAGCGCCCCGCTTTTATTTCACCAGAGAATGGATCTGACATATGGCTGCTTCATCAATGGGGACAGCAGGCGATCCAGATTCCGCTCCGGACAGGGCAGATGGCCTATTTGGAGTTCAATGGACAGCACCCCGTCCGCCCGCTCATATTTTGAGGAGGAGGGCTCCAGCTTCAGCTTGGCCAGCTCCTCCTGGAAGCAGTCCAGGGCCGCGGGCTGATCGTCAATCTGGACGCAGATGACGGCGGAGCTGCCCAGTGCGTGATCCCGGTAGAGAACGGCCTGGATGACCACGATAAACACCGCGCCAAAGGTGCTGACGTAGTACATACCCGCCCCCATAGACATACCGATGCCCACCGTGGCCCAGAGCCCGGCGGCGGTGGTCATGCCGGTGATGCTCCGCTTGCGGGCGGAAATGGCGCCCGCGCCGATAAAGCCGATGGCGGTGACCACCCCGGCGGTGACGCGGCTGGGGTCGAGCTTGACCGCCTCAAACTCCATCATGTCGAAAAAGGCGTATTTGGACACCAGCGTCATCATGCACGAGGCGAAGGAGACGATGAGATGGGTGCGGATGCCCGCGCCCTTCAGCCGCAGCTCCCGCTCCAGGCCGATGACGCCGCCGAACAGGGCGGACAAAACAAGACGTAAAATGCACTCCCACACAGTTGGGCCCATAAAGCGGCCTCCTCTCCCCGGCTCCGGCCGGCTTCCGATAATTTATCATACGGCGGATATCTGTCAGGCGCCGATCCCCCGCCATACGTTATATATGCAGATGACCACGATCAGGCCCATCAGGCCGATAAACAGCCGCTCCACCAGCCGGTTGTCCATCTTTTTGTTGAGCATACGGCCCACGATACCGCCGCCCACGCCGCCGCATACCATCACCGCCAGCACCGGCCAGCGGAAGTCGGGCACCGTGTGGGTGGCCAGCGTGGTGATCAGGCTGGCCAGCTGGCTGAACAGGATGATGTACAGGCTGTTGGAGGCGGCGGTCTTGGTATCCATGCTGAAGAAGAAATACAGCACCACCAGATTGATGGGCCCGCCGCCGATACCCAGGAAGCTGGACATGATGCCCAGCGCCAGTCCAATGGCCACACACACTGCCGGAGCGGTGATCTTATGGGTGGGGATGCGGCTCTTGTTCACCGTATACGCCAGCGTCCCCAGCGTGATGCCCCCCAGGCAGCCGGCCTGGACGGCTCCCACCATGCCCTGGTTTGCGGACAGAGATTTTACCAGCTCAAACAGCTGCTTACCCGCCAGCCCTCCAAAGGCCGCGCCGACGGCCAGGGGCGTACCGGTGCGCAGATCCACTCCGCTGTCCCCCTTGGCCAGGGCGCGGGTGACGGAATAGCAGCTCATGGACAGCACCGTGCAGCCGGACAAAAAGCTGATGGCGGCCACCGTCTCCAGCCCCAGCATATCCAGCACCGGCTTGATGACCACGCCGCCGCCGATGCCGCAGATAGCCCCCACAACGCTGGCCAGAAAGCTCACCAAGAAAAAGATCGCCATAGACTCATCCCTCCTGTGCCCCGCGCCTTGACACCGGGGCCATACACCGATATAATAATTGAAACAGGGCGGAATTTCCACCTTTTTCTGAAAAAAATAGTGGGAGGCGGTGGACAGATGCAATTTGAACAGGGCAACAACCTGCCCCGCGTGCGGAGCACCAACCAATCCTCTATCCTGCGCATGGTGTACCACTGCGCCCCCATCACCCGGGCGGATATCGCCAGGCGGCTGGATCTCACTCTGCCCACCATCACCACCAATATCAGCAGTATGATCGCCGCCGGAACGGTGCGGGAGCTGGATTCCACCCAGCCGGTGGATCGCCGCCATGGCCGCCGCAGCCACCTGCTGGACATCGTGCCCGAGGCCCGGCGGTTCATCGGTGTGGAGATGCGGGGCTCGGAGAGCGCCGTATGCCTCACCGACTACCGGGGGCAGATGCTGGGCAGCCGCGCCGCCCCCGCCCCCAGCCGGGACTACGAGGACAATCTGGACATGACCTGCGACCTGGTCCGCAACCTGCTGGACGGCTGCGGCCTCACCCTCGACCAGGTGGACGGTCTGGGCTTCTGTGTCCCCGGCCTGGTGGACAGCGAGGCGGGTATGCTGAAGGTACGCCCCAGCTATAACTGGTACGACAAGCCCATCCTCCGGGACGTCCGCCGCCGGCTGGGCTTCCACCGGCCCATCTCGGTGGAAAACAACGCCTGCGCCCGGGCCTACGGTGCCTCCTTATTCCAGAGGGAGCTGCTGAACAACGTGCCCACCTTCGCCTATCTGTTCATCCACGCGGGCATCGCCTGCCCGCTGATCCTCAACTCGGCCAACTCCTTCGGCTCCATCGTGGGGGCGGGAGAGGTGGGCCATATGGTGATGGAGCCCAACGGCCCCCAGTGTACCTGCGGCAACCACGGCTGCCTGGAGGCCATTTCCAGCGACCGGGCCATCATCGGCCGGTGCATGGACGCGCTGGCCCGGGGGGGCGCGCCCATTCTGCGCTCCCTGTGCCACAAGGGGGACGAGCCGTCCATGGCCCAGATCCTGGAGGCCCAGCAGGCCGGGGACTCTGACGTGTACCTCATTGTGGAGCGGGCGGTATACACCCTGGGGCTGGCCATTGCCAACATCGACAACTTCACCTGTCCCCACACCATGCTCATTGAGGGCGAGCTGTTCCGCAGCCAGGATAACCGCCGGATGCTGCTGGATGTGGTCCACCGCAACATCTGCAAGGTGACCCGCACCGACACCGACTTCGTCTTTGTGGAGCCGGACAACCTCAGCGGGGCTCGGGGCGCGGCGGCGGTGGCTATTTTTCACGACCTCCAGACTGCGGCGGAATGACCGCTGTCCCGCCGATAAAACCGCACCATGGCGGAGCCATGGTGCGGTTTTTCTTATTTCTCCAGCAGGCGGCCCCTGGTGAACACCATATCCACACGGTTGTTCTCGTCCAGCACTACCAGATCCGCATCCTTGCCGTCGGCGATGGAGCCCTTGCGGTCAAACACGCCGATCAGCTTCGCGGGATTCTCCGTCAGGGCGGGCAGCAGCTCCTCCATGGGCCGACCGGTGAAGGCCAGCAGGTTGCGCAGCGCCACATCCTGGGTGAGGGTACTTCCCGCCCGCACGCCGGTGTCGGCCAGCTTGGCGTCGCCGTCCTCCACCACCACCTCGTTGACGCCCAGGTGATAGTTGCCGTCGGGCAGGCCGGCGGCCATGATGGAGTCGGTGATGGCCACCACCTTGTCCAGTCCCTTGGTCTTGATGAGCAGCCGCACCGAGCCGGGATGGAGGTGCCGCCCGTCGCAGATCATCTCACAGTACACGTCCGACTCCAGCACGGCACCCATAATGGCGGGGCGGTGCTGATGGAACAGGCCCATGGCGTTGAAGGTGTGGGTGGCGGCCTCGGCCCCGGCGGCGATGGCCTCCAGAGAGGTCTCATAGCTGGCCCCGGAGTGGCCGATGGCGGGGACGATGCCCAGCTTCTTGGCCTCGGGGATCATGTCCACCACGCCCTCCACCTCGGGGGATACGGTGATGTAGCGGATATCGCCCTCCGCCCGCTCCTGATAGGCCCGCAGCAGGGCCGCGTCGCCCTTCCGCAGCAGATGCTCGGGCATGGCCCCCTTGTACTCGGCGGCCAGGAAGGGGCCCTCCAGATGGATGCCCAGCAGCTCGGCGGTGGGCTGCTCCCCCGCCTTGTGGGCCTTGAACTGGTCGATGCACCACTCGGTCTGCTCCACGGTGTCGGTGAGCACGGAGCACAGCCAGGAGGTGGTGCCGTTTCCCGCGAAGAAGCAGCTGATCTTCTCCAGATCCTCGGCGGTGGCGCCGTTCACGTCCACCCCCACCGCACCGTGGGTATGGACGTCAATGAAGCCGGGGATTATCCGCTTACCGCCGGCGTCCACCGCCTCCGCCCCCTCGGGGACGGTGGCATCCGCGCCCAGCACTTCCAGCTTTCCGCCGGACAGCTTCAGCGTCTTGGCTTCAAACGCGCGGCCGATGTAGACCTGGCCGTTGACAATATAGGTATCCTTCATCTCGCCGCCCCCCTTCTCAGTCCGGCAGATTGGCCACAAATTCCGTGGTGCGGATCAGCGCGTCCGGATGGGTCTGCATCAGGGTGGCGGGGAAGTGGCCGGACACCTCGCCGTAGGCCGTATGGCGGATCACCGCCCGGTGCCAATCCCGGAACACGCCCAGGCGCACCTTCCGGGCGTTATAGATCTCATTCATGCCGATGGTGACGCACCAGCGGGGCATATCGTCGATGGCGCCGTTCAAATCGCCGATGGCGTTGGCCGTCCGGGTCTCCCTCGTGATCTCCAGCACCCGGGTGTGGAGCTGCTTGAACTCCTCCCCTGTCAGCTCATCCTGGGCCTCGTTGAAGGCCAGGTGGCCGTTGATGCCGATGCCGCCGAAGCAGATGTCCACCCCGCCCAGTTCCTCGATGACCCGGGCCATGTTGTCCGGGTCGTTGGGGTCGGGGAACACCCGCTGGTTTTCCGGCATGACCAGCTCGGGGCGCACCTTGGTGTACACCGTGCGATCCATGAACCCCCGGAAGCTGAGCTTGTCGCTCTTGTCGATCCACTGCTTGTCATCGGTGAGATACTCGTCCATGTTGAGGAACCAGACGTTCTTCAGGCTGATGTTCTCCTCATTGACGATGTCCACGAAGTAGGGATACTGGCCCACCGGCCCTACCGGGCAGATGAACACGGTGCGCTCTCCCAGCTCGTTCTTGCGCTTGATCTCGTCCGCCATTTCCCGGGCAATGGCCTGGAACACGGCGGCGTTGTCCGCCAGCACTTCGATGGGCACCTTAGGGGCGGCCAGCAGCTGCTCCCGGTCATAATAATAGTAGTCGTGACGCATTTCGCGCCCTCCCTTCAGTTTTCTCGGGATCGAAACCCCGTGTAGTTCTCCGTAACGTCCAGCACCCGGTAAACGTCAAGCCAGGGCTGGAAGTCCGGCTCATTCTCACAGATCAGTTTTCGGAACGCCTGCCAGCTCTCGCCCGCCTTCTCTTCCTCTCCCCGGGCCAAATACCGCCACGCCCGGGCCAGCTTGAGCACATACTCCCGGTGGTAATCCAGCACCCGCCAGAAAGGGGCAGCCCAGCCCTGGGGCGTGCGGTGGGCATCCAGGGTGGGAAGGAAGTCCAGGCACAGCTCCCGCACCGCGTCCATCCGGGCGGCGACATCCTCGTCCCGCCGGGGGCCTTTGCCGTTGGCGTAGTCGGTGCTGCTCAGCCCGGACAGCTGGAACAGGTAGTCGGCTACCACGGGCCAGTCCTCCCCGTAGGCGGCAGCGAAATACTCCCCCATCAGCTCATTCACGTCCAGGGACGCGTCCATGAGGGTACGGCCCAGCACATAGTTGGGGAAGAAGTTGGGCAGTCCGGCCCGCAGCTCCTGGCAGCTCACATAGCCGTCCAGCCCCAGCTCACCCAGCCGCTTCACATCGCCGCTGACCACCCGGGCCAGCTTGATATAGCCGAAATCGCCGTAGTGGGCCCGGCCCATGGGATAGTCGTAGACAAAGCTGTCCCCTTGAAACCGCTCCTGCCAGCCCCGGAGAAACGCCAGGTTTTGTGGCAGAGCGGTGGGTAGCTCGATTCGGTTGCGTTCATAGGGTGGGATGGGAGGCAGCTCTCCATCCACCTCATAGGAGCGCTCAAAGGTGCGGCTGATGGGGGCGAACATGAGCACAAACCGTTCCGGATTGGCCAGCCTGGCCCTTACCGGCGGCCACAGCAGCTCCTGGTACAGCAGAAATACGATCTTGGCCGCCAGCCCCTCCGCGGTCAGGCGGCGGTCGATCTCATTGAGCAGCTCCACATACTGGTCGGAAGGGGTGGTCGCTTGGCACCCCTCGCATTCACACACGTTGTTATACTCGTCCGCCAGCCAGACATGGAGGTAATCCACATCTGGATTTGCCTTCGCGTAGTCCGTCACCAGGGCGGCGAAAGCGTCCACCGCGTCCCCGTTGTGGAAGCACAGGTTGGTGTTGGCGGGGACGCCCTTATGCAGCCCCCGCACACCGTCCACCTGGGCGGCTAAGGGGCGCTTGTCCTCCGCCAGAGGAAGGGGATCCGCGTCCCAGGACAGGGCCTCGCAGCCCAGAACCTCCCCCGTCCAGCCGTGGCCCACCTTGTGGAGCAGCAGGCCCCGGCGCTTCAGCTCCCGCTCCGCCTCCTCCGCCCAGGCCAGAGCGTCCTCCGGAACAAAGGGAGACCCCTCCCGGAGCGGATTGTTCCGATGCTGGTACCACCGGGCATAGAAGATATAGGGAGACTTGAACTGCGGGAAAAAGCTGTTGTACCCCACCTTGGGCAGCCAGTCGATGAAATCCAGTATGTTTTCCCGGCTGTCCGCCCCCTCGATGCACACGCCCCGGTGGCGGAAGGACGCCCGGTGTTCATAGTCCAATGCCAGTGTCTGCCGGGAAATGGCGGGCACCACCTCGCAGCCCTTTACCGGAGCCGGAAACCGGCATCCCAGGCGGCGCAGGCAGTCGTACACCCCCAGCAGCACTCCCCGTCCGCTGCTTCCGGCAATCGTCCCGCCGTCTTTCTTCAGCCTGACGGAAAACCAGTCGGGGAGACCTGTCTCCCGGCCGTCCTCCCGGTCGGGGCGAACCGTCAGCGTTACGGTGAGCGTCCCCTCCTCGTCCGCCAGCATCCGCTCCAGGTAGGCGGCCAGCTCAGCGGCGGCAAAGGTTACGGGCTCTGCCGCGTCAGGTGGGCAGATCGTTTTGATATTCATGGGCATTCCTCACAATCCGGGAAATAGCGAAACAAAACCCTATGGGACGGACTTTTGCTCCGTCCCATAGGGTCCGTTCCTATGTGCTGCCTATTAGCTTGATTGGGTGCGGACTTACTTCAAAGCGTCCTCAATGACGCTGAAGTCAACGAAGTCGCCCACGTCTTCCTTGGCGTCGCTGGCCTCAATGTTGCCGCCTTCCACCATATCGTTCTGCATCCCCTCGTAGTAGCCCTTGATGGTGCCGTCGGAGATGCCCGCCTTCAGGTCGGCGATGTTGAACCAGTGGGCGTCGCCCAGCTGCATCTGCTGGGATTCCAGGCTGGTCTTGGTCTGGTCGGCGCAGTACTGGGCAACGGTGTCATAGTTGGCCTCCTGGGAGCCCCAGTCCATGCCCTTGAACAGGGCGCGGGTGAAGCGCACCAGGATGTCGTGGTTGTCCTTAGCGTAGTCGGGCAGGCAGATCCAGCTGGAGATGTTGGTGGAGCCGTCGGCGAACTCGATCTCATAGGAGCCCTCCACCTGCTGGAGGATCTGGCCGGAGTAGGGGTTCCAGCAAATGGCGGCGTCGATGTGGTGCGCTCGCGCGAGGCGCGCAGCCATATCACGCGGCCGGCGGCAAGCATCTGC
>CAZCFU010000035.1:0-10549 GCA_964498005.1 uncultured Oscillospiraceae bacterium
AAGGTCCGGATTTGAAGTCACTTAAAAATTACGCAAAAAAATTTAACCTGTCAAATGTACGCTTTTTAGGTTTGCGCACAGATATACCACAACTCCTCGCGGCTTCAGACATCTTTTTATTCCCCTCTATATATGAAGGATTGGGAATCGTAGCAATTGAGGCTCAGGCTTCCGGATTAAATGTTATTACCTCTGACCAATTACCCCCGGAGGCAGATCTGGGATTAGGCAATTTTCTTCCTATTGCATTGAAAAACATCAAACAATGGGAAGAATTTATGGATAAAGACGTATTGACCGATAAAGAGAGAGAAAACTTATCTCATAAGGCATTCTCCTCATCTTATAATATCAAGACTGCTGTCAAAGAGTTGAAAAAGATATATTCCGATTCGACCTTATAATCACTATACTTCAATAAATAGATAACAAACAACAATAACCATCATCATGAAATTTAATATAAACCTTGATTTTCTCTCAAGATTCAGATCAACCTTGATGGGGTTTGCAATCGTGTGGATTTTCTTCTATCATACGGGTATTGATATTCCAGTACTGCGTGAAATTTTTGCATTAGGTTGGATCGGAGTGGATATCTTTTTCTTTATTTCAGGATTTGGATTATGTGCCTCACTTTCTAAAAATCCATCGGTCAAAGATTTCTTTAAGCGACGTTTTTTCAGAATTATTCCTACATGGTGGTTAATTCTTACCATCGGTGCGGTTTACGGGTCTATTATGGAACTACAGGGTTTTCCAGATTCACCTCAAGATTTCTTCTATTGGTATACAGGATTAGGATGGTGGACAGGAAACTGCTCTTTTGAGTGGTACATTCCCACTCTTCTCATATTTTATCTTTGGGCTCCATTTATCAATAAATGTAAGGTCAAAACCTTATGGTTGTTGATGGGGATCTGTATGGTTGGAGCGGTATTGCTATGTTACTATCATATTTTTTATCATGTATATATGTCATATAGCCGTGTACCGGATTTTATATTTGGCTTTATCTGCTATAAAATGTATAAATCAGGCAAACCTTTTAAGGCTAAGGTCTGGCTTCCTATGACAATACTCGGAATATTGATTATAGGAATCGGTACTACCATAAAGATTAAATATAGTGATTTAGTATTAGGTCTGACAATTTTCCGTGTTGCTCTTCCGCTTATTATGTTGCCTTTGACATGGGGTGTATCTTGTCTCTTAAATCTATTCCGTCCTATACGATTAATCTCAGATTGGATCGGACTCATAAGTTTAGAGATTTATCTTCTTCATATTAATCATGAATTTGCAGTTTCAGTTCAGTCACCAATAACAGATAATGTACATGAATACCTACAGAAAATGACATGGTTTGCGGTTATCGTAGCGGCTGCATACATTATCCACATTACTGCAAACTCCGCAATATTCTCACCCAAAAAGTCTAAATTTTTGTCACAAAAAACACATTGAAATGAAATTCTACGCTGTAATACCGGTATATAACGTAGCCGAATATATTACTGAGTTCTTGGAGTCTCTGATAATGCAGGATGATACGGATATATCCTACATTCTCATAAATGACGGTTCAACTGATAATTCCGGTAGTATATGTGATGAGTATGCACAAAGAGATAACAGATTAATTGTTAAACACACCGCTAATCAGGGAGTATCAAAAGCAAGAAACACCGGATTGGAGATAGTGCTAAAAGAGGGTAATGATAATGATTATGTGCTATTTTTTGATCCTGATGATTACCTTACGTCTCCTCAAGCAATTTCATTAATCCGTAGGAATTTATCGCAACTTCCGGATATTCTTACCTACAATCATCTTTCAAATAATAAGCCTGCATCACAAAATATTAAAACCGGTGGTAATTTTGAGGGTAAGGAAATAGGCCAAAAATTATTCCCATCATATTTATGTGGCAAACTAATCAACGGAGACAGAATCAACTCCGGTCTATTTCAGAGTGCTTTCTCCCTTGGTGTAATCCGCCGCAACAATATACGCTTCCGTGAGGATATCCGGAAGGCCGAAGACACCCTTTTTTATGCTCAGTTTCTAACTTATGTAAATAGAGCGGTATTGGCAAATATAACCCCTTACAATTATCGTATCAGATCCAATTCTCTTACCACGACATATCGCAAACCCTCAGAGATAGGAGCCCGAAAGGGTATCTCTATATTGAATGAATTGAGGTATTGGGGATTAAAATGTAAAGGAATTGATGTAATGGCTTTTGAATCATTTATGGTTTTCAAATATCGTAAAGTATTTGAGAATTATTCCATCGGTCTGAGCGATTTCAATAATAAAGATTCTTTATTTGAAAAGTATAGTAACCTTACCGAATTTTGTAAATTTCCGGTTGTGCAAGAAATAAAGAAAATAATCTTGTCAGACCATGCCTCAATACCCCGAAAAATAAGAAACGCAATGATTTTACCACCACCAATCTTATTTTCTTACGGATTGGTTTACAATATATTAAAGCATTTTAAGAATAAAATTCATAACTAATCATCTCTACATATTAGAGAGGGAAGGGGACTCCCTTAAGCAACTTTACACATCAATACATGCAACGATATAACGAGGAAGACCTGTATCGATATGAGAAAAATTACAGGTCTTGGAAGATTCGATTAAAATATCTCTTATTTGTTCCGGGATTTCAGTATTCTTTCTGTTTGAGAAACGCTCAAAACGCGTCAAACAGATTAAGTAGATATTTCTGGATCGGAATGTTGCGGCTCATATCTTATCATAGTGGATATCAGATACCCTGGTATACCAAAATCGGGCCCGGCATTAGATTTAGTCATTGGGGGCCTGTAATAATAAATCAAAATAGTGTAATAGGCAAGAATTTTACTATCGGACCCGGATGTACAATAGGTAGTGCACAAGGGAAGCGCAAGGGGTATCCCACATTAGGCGATAACGTAATTTTACAGACCAACTCTGTAGTGGTTGGTAATGTACACATAGGTAATAATGTACTCATTGCTCCGGGTGCTTTCGTGAATTTTGATGTACCTGACAACTGCATAGTAATCGGAAATCCCGGTAAAATTATACAGCGCAACTCTTCACCCACCGACCCTTATATTGTAAATAAGATTGAAGACATTGAGGCAAACTGACTCAACTAAAATACTTCCATAATTTCATTCATTTTCATTTCTTATTCAGGCTATTTAGATGACACTTACTATATTTACCCCTACTTACAATCGAGCCTATACACTTGATAACCTTTACAAGAGTATTATTGCTCAAACCAACAAAAATTTCGAATGGATAATCATCGATGATGGTTCTACCGATAATACTCGAGAATTAATCGACAATTGGATTAAAGAAGGGAAAATCAACATAAAATACTTTTGTCAATCTAACGGAGGTAAGCACCGCGCTATAAACAAGGGCGTTAAGGAAGCAGAAGGAGATCTGTTTTTTATAGTGGACTCCGATGATTGTCTTACTCCGGATGCTGTAGACTGGATAATAGCGAATTCTAAAGAAATTTTACAGAATAATAATTTTGGAGGTCTTTCAGGTATTAAAATTTACCCTGACGGTACAAAAGTGGGGGGAGGTTCAGACTTCGGTCTGATTGATTCTAATATGATTGATATCAGACTTAAGTATAATATTGCCGGTGATATGGCTGAAGTATTCAAAACATCTGTGCTTAAAGAATTTCCTTTTCCAGAAATTGATGGTGAAAAGTTTTGTCCTGAGGCCCTTATATGGTTCCGTATCGCTCGTCAATATAAGATGAGATTCGTACACAAGGGTATTTATGTATGTGAATATTTACCCGATGGACTGACTGCAAAAATTACACGCATTCGCAGAGAGTCTCCGGTAGCCTCAATGATATTCTATTCCGAACATTTTCATGACAATATTTCCCTTAAATGGAAGATAAAAGCAGCCATAAACTTCTGGCGATTTCAGAAAGCGGATTATAAAAAAGGATATGATATGATTAATCTTCTCTCAATCTTATCATGGTTGCCCGGCAAACTTATGGGGTGGAGAGATTCTAAAAAATTATCGGCTGAATGAAAATCTTACACGTCATTACATCCCTTCATTCAGGTGGGGCCGAAAAGTTATTATTAGATATTATCCCGAAATTGAAAAGTAAGGGGCATGAGGTGGATCTGTTATTATTTGACGGAAGTAATACCCCTTTTAAATATCAAGCGAAAAAAGAGGGTATAAATATTATACAATTAAGTATCGGTGGTAATGTTTATAATCCTGTAAACATAATAAAATTACTAAGATTCTTACCAGAGTACGATGTGGTCCACACCCACAATACGGCTCCGCAGTTATTTGCTGCGATTGGTAGCGTGTTATGTTCATGTGTATTATGTACCACTGAGCATAGCACATCCAATCGGAGACGCCAATGGAAGTGGTATACTGTAATAGACCGATGGATGTACGGCAGATATAAAAAAATCATATCCATCTCTCCTCAAACAGAAGAGCATTTGCGAATTTCTTTAAATGCACCTGATTCTGACAAGTTTATTACTATCTATAACGGGATAGATGTCAAGAGATATAAAGAAGCCAAACCGGTAGATATAGATAAAGATGGATTAGGATGCAGAATAGCATTAATGCAAGTGGCCGGGTTCAGATTAGAAAAAGACCAAGACTCCGTAATACGCTCATTAAAATACCTTCCTGAAGATATTCATCTATTTCTTGTTGGAGATGGGGTAAGGAGATCCGAATTGGAAAAAATTACATCTGATGAGGGGTTAACTGACCGGGTGCACTTCTTAGGGATACGTTCTGATGTGCCCGGCTTATTGAAGAGTGCTGATATAGTGGTAATGTCTTCGCATTGGGAAGGTTTTGGGCTTGCGGCTGTAGAAGGAATGGCGGCCGGGAAACCGGTGATAGCATCAGATGTTGACGGACTTAGAGAAGTAGTTAAAGGTGCTGGAGTACTATTTGCTCAAGGAGACTCTAAGGGTCTCGCAGATGAAATTATAAAATTGGATGCGTCCCCAATGTTATCCAATGAGATAGCCAAGCGATGCAGTTCCCGTGCCTCTGAATATGACATATCTAAGATGGTCGAAGGGTATTGTAAAGTTTACGAGGAAATAAAGTCTTCCTCCACTAAGGATGCCTGATAGACGGAAAATCATACGGGCAGTTACCTCTTCTCAGTCTGTGGAGTTCTTTGCGGGCTTAATTCCTGAACTTAAAAAAATTAACTTCGATGTAATAGCAGTATCTTCTGATGGTCCGGGTCTTCGGAAGGTTACAGATTACGGTGGCCGGTTTGAAGTTGTCGAGATGAAGCGTCGTATTTCAATATTCAGGGATTTGAAGTCTCTTTGGAATATGATACTGTTGTTTAGAAGGGAGAAACCTTTTATCGTTCACTCAATGACTCCTAAGGCAGGTCTGATATGTATGTTGGCTGCCCGGTTGACTGATGTTCCGATTCGGATACATACCTTTACAGGATTGGTTTTCCCTACCTCCTCCGGCCTCAAAAGAAGAGTGTTAATGACCGCTGATTGGCTTACATCCGCTTGTGCTACTCATATTATTCCGGAAGGTGAAGGTGTAAGACGCGATTTACTAAGCAACGGCATTACAAAAAAGGATATAAAAGTATTAGGATTTGGCAATTGCCGCGGTATTGACTTGTCGAGATTTGATCGTACCGTAGAGGTGATGACAGAGGCTGATAAAATCCGGAAAGCCGGGTGTTTTACATTCATTACTATTGGGCGTCTTGTCAGGGATAAGGGGATTAACGAACTTGTGGAGGCCTTCTGTCGGATAAATAAGGATATTCCAAATCTTCGCCTAATCCTTGTCGGAAGTTTTGAAGCAGATCTCGATCCGATACATCCTGCTACACTTAATGAGATCAATGAGAATCCAAATATAGAGGCGGTGGGTCCGCGTAATGATGTCAGACCCTGGTTGGCCGCATCAGATTGCGCTGTATTGCCGAGTTATAGAGAGGGATTCCCAAATGTAGTTATAGAGGCGGGTGCAATGGGTCTCCCACAAATAGTTACCGATATAAACGGAGCCAACGAGATTATTGAAGAAGGGAAAAATGGTACAATAGTTTCCCCTCGTGATTCGGATGCTCTCTACCATGCTATGAAACGCATGATATCAGATGAAGGTTGGCGTAATACTCTTGCCGGTAATGCAAGAGCCATGATAGCGAATCGCTACGAGCAAAGTTTCGTCAGGAATTGTATGATGGATTTTTATAAGGAAATCATAACACGTACAGCCCAAAAGTAAATGATATTGAACCATCATGAACTTATACCAGCATTATTTTAAGCGAGGCTTTGACGTGCTGGCGAGTGGAGGAGCATTGCTTGTGCTTTCGGTTCCTTTGGTTGCCGTTACTATCTGGCTTCATTTTGCCAATAAGGGTGCAGGTGCTTTCTTTTTGCAGGAGAGACCCGGCAAAAACGGAAAAATATTTAAGGTGGTAAAGTTCAAGACTATGACCGATGAGAAGGATTGCGAGGGGAATCTTCTTCCGGACGCTGATCGGCTCACTAAAGTGGGGAAGTTCTTGCGTTCGACTTCGATTGATGAGTTACCACAACTTTGGAATGTACTCAAAGGTGACATGTCGCTTATTGGTCCTCGTCCGCTTCTGGTACAATATCTCCCGCTATATAGTCCGGTTCAGGCCAGACGTCATGAGGTTCGTCCGGGTATTACAGGGTGGGCGCAGTGCCACGGTCGTAATGCTATTTCGTGGAGCAGGAAGTTAGAGTTGGATGTATGGTATATCGATAATATTTCATTTCTTACTGATTGTAAAATTATACTGACTACTCTTAAGAAGGTAATCAAAAGGGAGGGGATTTATTCCGTATCAACCACTACTGTCAAAGCATTCACCGGATATAATTAATATAAGTGAGTTACCAAGTTCAACTTACGGAACTTATTTTATCTAATCTTAATCATATACTTTTAAGAATCAAGTATGAATATTCTTCATGTTGTAAATATCTATTTTGTATTACCTTATTTTATAGGCGAACAGTTTAGATATTTTAAAGATAAGGGTCATAAACTTTATGTGGCATGTAGCCCAAGCGAACACCTTAAAGGGTATTCTGAGAAGATGGGGTTTGATTATATTGAGACGCCTGTTAACCGAAGTATTTCTCTCTCCGAGGATTTTAAATCAATACGCAATATTTGTAAACTGATAAAGGAAAATAATATAGACCTTGTCATCGGTCACACTCCTAAGGGGGGCCTTTTGGCGATGATTGCAGCAAAGTTATGTAACGTAAAACATCGCATATATTTCAGACACGGTTTGGTGTATGAGACGAGTAAGGGTTTTAAGAGATTTATGCTCAAGAGTGTGGATAGGCTTTCTTCGGCTTGTGCGACTAAAGTTATTTGTGTAAGCCCATCGGTTCTTGCAAAGAGTAACGAGGATAAATTAGCAAATCCTTCGAAACAAATTATTCTTGGTCATGGCACATGTAATGGAGTTGATACCCGTAATCAATTTAATCCGGCTCTTATAGATAGTACGAAAATTAATATCCTCAAAGAGAAATATAATATCAGTCCCGATGATTTTGTTATCGGATATTCCGGCAGATTAGTTAGAGATAAGGGTATTATCGATTTGATTCAGGCTTTTGAACTGATTGAAAATACAGAGCATTGTAAGTTGCTTCTTGTCGGAATGTTTGAAGAGAGAGACGCTCTACCCGAAGATATAAAGAATAAAATTTTATCTCATCCTCAAATAATCTACACCGGATTTATAAACGGTGGTATGGAAAACTACTATGCCCTGATGGATTTATATGTACTCCCATCTTATAGGGAAGGATTCCCTACCGGTGTGCTGGAAGCGCAATCTATGGGCCTACCTATCGTAACAACAAGAGTTACCGGTTGCTGTGATTCGATAGTCGAGGGTGTGACAGGCTTATTTGCTGATAATACCCCTCAGGATTTACAAAAGAAAATCGATATGATCAGACTCGATAAGAAAATTGATGGTAGAAATGGGAGAAAATGGGTTGAAGAAAACTTCGACTCCCGCCTTGTATGGGGTGAAATAGAAAAAGAATTAGGGCTATGAAGAGAATACTTATAACCGGTGCCGGCAGTTTTGTCGGAACCGCTGTAGAGAAGTGGTTGAAGAAGTATGAACCTGATTATACAGTTGACACTCTGGATGTACGCGGAGATGAATGGCGTAAGTTTTCCATGGAGGGTTATGATGTAATTTTTCATGTAGCGGGGATTGCTCATGTGGATCCTAAACCGGAAATGGCACCTCTTTATTATAAGGTTAATACCGATTTGACTAAAGAAATTGCTGAGGTGGCAAAAAAGGCTCATGTGAGTCAATTTATCTTTATGAGTTCCATGATTGTGTATCATGCCTCAAAATCTTTAACGCCTACTGTTATAGATAAAGAGACTACACCCAAACCTAATGATTTTTACGGGGATTCCAAACTAAAGGCTGAAATCGCTTTGAATGCGCTGAAAGATAAGAATTTTAAAGTTGCGATTTTACGACCTTGCATGATTTACGGCCCGGACGGGAAAGGGAATTTTCAAAGACTTGAGAAACTGGCTTTGTCTACCCCTATATTCCCGAATTGGCATAACTCGCGCTCTATGCTTTTTATCGATAATCTCTGCGAGTTTGTACGCCAAACCATAGTACGGGATTTAGAAGGTATCTTCCCGCTTCAGAACCGGGAATTTGCGGATACTGTCGAGATAGTGAAATTTTACGCTCAAAACGCCAAACACCCTATCTGGATAAGTAAGATTTTTAATCCTTTCGTTAAAGTTGGCGCAAAAATATTAAGCCCTGTAAGCAAAATGTTTGCAGATCAATATTACACTCCTGATACAACTACATATAATTTTGATTATCAGATAGTAAGCCTACAGGATTCTCTTCGTATTATGGCCCAGAGAAATTGAATTATTTGGGAAAAAGTATCTTTTGGAGTGTATATCTATACAATTAATCTTCTAATTGTATTTTAGACCCATTCGCACATAAAATCGCTCGTATTTGATTTATGGATTTTAATTTGACATCTTATTGTATCATCACGCTACTGATGTTGTTTGCTGAGTTGGGATATTTCCGCATTGCAGAAAAATTAGGAATTGTCGATAAACCGAATCAGCGTTCTTCTCATCAACACATTACCCTACGTGGTGGCGGTATTGTTTTTTTATTCGGTTTATGGCTTTATGCCGCTTTCTTCGGATTACAGTACTTATGGTTTTTGCTGGGAGTTTCATTAATCGGAATAATAAGTTTTGTAGATGATATTCATTCACTCCCCGATAAGTACCGTCTGATTATACAATTTACTGCAATGTTCCTGATATTTTACCAATTCGGGATTCTTCACTGGAGTGATTGGTGGTTGATAATAATAGCATTGATTGTTGCCGTCGGCATAATCAATGCTTTTAATTTTATGGATGGTATCAATGGTATAACCGGAGTATATGGTCTGGCGGTTATGATTCCGCTTATTTATCTTAACTCTCTTTATCATTTTGTCTCCGCTTCACTCCTTATCGTAACTTCTTTAAGCCTTATAGTTTTCCTTTTCTTTAATTTTCGTTCGCGCGCCCGCTGTTTCGCGGGTGATGTCGGTTCGATTACTATTGCATATATTGTGGTTTTCACCTTGGGCTTGCTAATTCTAAAGACCGGCAACTTAGCATATCTTGTATTAATATCAGTATATGGAGCCGATACGATTCTTACTATATGCCACCGCATCAAACTGCATGAAAATTTAGGAGAGGCTCACCGTAAACACGCTTTCCAGATTATGGCAAATGAGTTGAAGATCCCTCATCTGTATGTATCTGCGTTTTACTTTATCCTACAATTGTTAATATCAGCAGGTATAATATTTCTCCCCATCAATCCTTATTTATATTTAGGACTGATTATTATAATATTGGGATTCGCTTATCTGATGTTTATGAGAAAGTATTATCATCTGCATGAGGAATATTTAAAGAGTCTGAAAAAATGATTATTGATAAGAATTTGCTCGATAATGTGCGCAATGAGGCGCAGGCATCACCTCGCTTGCGAATGAATTACAATTTTCACGAGAGACCGGATTCGGGCGCTCAGCGTATGCTCAATTCGCTATTACCCGGTACGGAGATACCTGTTCATCGCCACCGCCATACCGCAGAAACATATATCATCCTCGATGGGCAATTGAAGATTCATTTTTACGATAATGACGGTAATATAACCGATACTTTCAATCTCTTGCCTACGGGTAACGCAATTTCCGGTCTGCTGCCGTCTGAAGGTTGTGGCATCCACATACCGGCCGGGCAATGGCATGGTTTGGAAGTAGTATTGCCTTCGACAATATTTGAGGTTAAAGATGGTCCCTACACACCTCTTTCTCCTGATGATATTCTCATTATATAAAATATATCTCCTTAGTAAGTAATTAA
>CAZCFU010000036.1:0-10385 GCA_964498005.1 uncultured Oscillospiraceae bacterium
TGTAGCCGGAGGACACGATCTCGTCGTTCTGCACGATGATGGCCCCGTAGTGGCGCCGCTGGCAGGTGGAGCGCTCCAGCACGGTGCCCGCGATGTCCAGATAATAGTTTTTCTTGTCAATGCGGGCCATGGGCGTCCCTCACTCTCCCTAATTTTTCCCGTCTGTCAGATTGTTCCCGCAGTTGGGGCAGAATTTCGCTCCCGGTTGCAGCCGCTGGCCGCAATTGGGGCAGAAGCTCGGCGTGGCTGCGGGTTTTTCCACGGGCGCAGGAGCCGGGGGCGCTTCGGGGGGCTTGGGCCGGGGCCGTTGCCACAGCGGCGGGCGTGGCCGCCTGCGCTTTCTTTTTCTTGAGCACCAGCACCGCCGCCACGGCCACAATGGCAATCGCCGCAACAACGCCCACCACGGTCATGATCGTGCGCTGGGTCTGCCGCTGCTGGAGCCAGGGCGTATTCGTAAACGCGTTCTCGTTGATCTTGACGCCTTCGGGGATGGTCACATCGGTCAGGCTGGTGCAGTTGGCGAATGCGCCGGCACCCATGGAGGCCACGCCCGAGCCGATGGTCACATGGGTCAGGTTGACGCAGTTGGAAAACGCGCCGCTGTCAATAACCGTTACGCTGTCCGGGATGACCACGCTGGTCAATTTGTAGTAGTTGGAAAATGCGTTGCTGCCGATTGTAATGACGCCGTCGGGGATGGTCAGGTCACTATCGTCCCCGCGGTATTCAAACAGCGTACCGTTTTCAATCTCAAAAAGGGGCACAAAGGGAATGCCTTCTCCGTTGGCATAGCTTTCGGCAATGCTGCCGCTATGGCCGTAGATCGTCAGACTTTTACAGAGACTGAACGCCCTATCACCTATTACAGTTACGCTGTTGGGGATGGTCACGCTGGTCAGGTTCCAGCAGTCTACGAACGCAAAACCATCGATTGTGGTCACGCCGTCCAGGATGGTCACGCTGGTCAGGCTACTACAGGTAGCGAACGCACTCTCACCAATTTCAGTCACGCTGCTGGGGATGGTCACGCTGGTCAGGCTACTACAGGCAGCGAACGCCCAGTCGCCGATTTCCGTCACGCCATCGGGGATGGTCACGCTGGTCAGGCTCGCGCAGCCGCGGAACGCAGAATAACCAATTTCGGTGACACCATCGGGGATGGTTACGCTGGTTATGTTCCTGTTACTTGAGCCGGCAGTGTCGAGGAATGCACACGCACTGATGTGGGTTACATTGCTGGGAATGGTGACATTTTCATCGCTTCCTTGATATGCCAATAGCCTGCCACCCACTATCACAAAATCCCCTGACTCATTCATGAGATTTTCAAGCCATGGTGTTCCACTAAAATCATGAACACTTATGTTAGTCACGCTGTCGGGGATGGTGAGGCTGGACAGGTTCTCACAATAAGAAAATGCACCACCAGGCATACCATAAGAAGAGATCTCATCCATGTCATCGTATGAGCCAATGCTGGTCACGCTGTCAGGGATGGTAACGCTGGTCAAGTTCGTACATAACTCAAACGCCCCACGGCCGATGCTGGTCACACCGTCTGGAATCGTGATGTCAGTCAGGCCCGTGCACTGATAAAACGCCCCATAACCGATGCTGGTTACGCTGTCTGGAATTGTGATACTGGTCAGGCTTGAACAGCCAAGGAACGCACGATCACCGATGGAAGTCACGCCGTCCGGGATGGTCACATTCCCGCCGCTGCCGGTGTATTTCGTCAACACACCGTCCTCAATGGTGAAATCGCCGCTGGACGCGTATGCCGGCACGCACAGCAGGCCCGCGCAGACAGCCACGGCCAGCAGCAGGGATATGAAATGCTTTCTCATTTTAAGTTCACTCTTTTCCCGCAGATTTTGTCGGACGCTTCGCCGACCAGTATAGCATGATTCCCCCCGCCGCGCAAGGTACTATTCTCCCCGGTTTTCTCGGGCACGGCCTGTGAAATTCACATTTTGTTTACGGTTACCCCATTGACGCGGTCATATTGGAGCGCTATCATATATCATATTCGATAGGAGGTGAGTGCCGATGATCCGCCAACATATGGCCCGCTTTATGGCGGGACGCTACGGGGGAGATCAGCTGAATGTGCTCCTTATCGCGCTGTATGTCATCCTCTACGTGGTCTTTCTGTTCACCAGAATGCTGATCTTCGAGGTACTCGCCCTCATCCTCATCATCCTGAGCCTGTACCGCTCGATGTCCCGGAACCTGGAGCGCCGCCGGGCGGAAAACGCCCGCTTCCTTCAGACCGTCCGGCCCGCCATGCGGCGCTGGTCCGCTTTCCGCTCCCGCGCCCACGACAAGGAGCACCGCTACTTCAAGTGCCCCAACTGCGGACAGCAGATGCGGGTGCCCCGGGGCAAAGGGCGCATCACCGTCCACTGCCGCTCCTGCGGCGCTGTGTTTGAGGAAAAAAGTTAAAGCAAACGCTCCCCGCCTGAGCGGGGAGCGCTTTTTACTCTTCGGCGGGGCGGTTCACCATCACGTTGTCCCGGGTCATTTTCCGGCGCAGCAACACAAAGTTGGGCATGCCGCCCGCGGCGCACACCTGCTTGACCAGCATCTCCCCGTAGGGGAACAGCTGCTGGTAGCACATCACATGAAAGTCCCGCTTGTCCTCGTCGGTGATGGGGCCGGTGACCTCAAAGAAGCCCGCCAACTCCACGGAGACAAAAAAGCGGTGGTCGGCGCCGTCGGTCTGATCCTTCACGCACTGGTACAGCTTGGCCACGCAGCGGGTGTTGTCCTGGTTGTAATTGACCGAGAAGGAAAAGCTGTTCTCCAGCGGGATCTGACCGGGGGTTTCCAGTTTGTTGAAGAATTGCATATCCTGGAGCTTATAGGTCAGCATATTGAGTTCCGCCATGGGGATCCCTCCAAATCGTGGTTTTGGACAGTATATCACAAACCGGGCCAAAGGCGCAACCATCCGTTGAAATCAAGCGGGCGCTGTGCTAAGATAGTTCCAATTACTTACGAGGTGAACCGCCATGAACGATACCATCGCCGCCGTCGCCACCCCCATGACCCCCTCCGCCATCGGCATCCTGCGCCTGTCCGGGCCGGGGGCCGTGGAAGCCGTGGACGCGGTGTTCACCCCCTTTCACGGCGGGCCGATGAACACACGCCCCGACCGGACGCTGATATACGGCGCGCTCCATGACCGGGAAGGGGCGGTCATCGACCACTGCCTGTGCACCGTCTCCCGGGCCCCCCACAGCTACACCGGGGAGGACACCGCCGAACTGCAATGCCACGGCTCCCCCACCGCCCTGGCCCTGGGGCTGGAAGCGCTCTTCCACGCCGGGGCCAGGCAGGCCCTGCCCGGGGAGTTTACCCGGCGGGCGTTCCTCAACGGTAAACTGGACCTGACCCGCACCGAGGCGGTGGCCGACCTGATCCACGCCGAGACCCCGGCGGCGGTGCGCCATGCGGCGGGGCAGCTGGGCGGGGCGCTGGCCAGCGTGGTGGACGGCATCTACGATGATTTGACCAACCTGTGCGCCCACTTCCACGCCGTGCTGGACTACCCGGACGAGGACATTGAGCCCTTTGAAGTCGCGGAGCTTTCCCAGGCGCTGGGGAACGCGGCGGCGGCGCTGGACAGGCTGGCCGCCACCTACCGGCGGGGGCGTCTGCTCAACGAAGGGGTGCCCTGCGCCATTGTGGGACGGCCCAACGCGGGGAAGTCCACCCTGTTCAACGCTCTGCTGGGGTACGAGCGGGCCATTGTCACCGATATCCCCGGCACCACCCGGGACACGGTGGAGGAACGGGTGAACTTCGGCGGGGTGCTCCTGCGGCTCATCGACACGGCTGGGCTGCGGGACTCGGATGATGAGGTGGAGCGGCTGGGCGTGGAACGCTCCCGGGCGGCGATAGAACGGGCGGAGCTGGTTTTGGTAGTGGTGGACAGCGCCGCCGAGCCCAACGAGACGGACGGCAGAGAACTGCTGGACATCCTCCATCTGGTGATGGACGCGGGCAAGCCGTGGATCTGGATCGATTCCAAGTGCGACCTGTCCGGCGTGCTGGGCAGTTCTGTGGGGATGGTGGGCAAAGGCCAGGGCACCAATCCCGCCGCATCGGTAGCCATCTCCGCCGTCACGGGGAAGGGCATGGACGAGTTGGAAAAAACCGTAGCGGCGCTATTCCCGGTGGATACGGGTGTACAGGCTGGGGCCCTGCTCACCAACGCCCGGCAGGCTGAGGCAGCAAACCGCGCCCGCTCGGCGGTGGCGCGGGGGGCGGAGGCCCTGCAAGCGGGAATGTCTCCCGACGCGGTGGTGGCCGACGTGGAAGAGGCCATGTCCGCCCTGGGCGAGCTGACGGGCCGCACCGTCAGCGAGGACGTGACCCAGCGCATTTTTGAGCGGTTCTGTGTGGGAAAATGACCCGTGACAGGGGACGCGCGGGGGTGTATAATAGTGGTATCCTGTGAAAAGGAGGCTTTCTTGTGGAGCATTGGGGTATGTGGGCGTTTGATCTGGTGTGCATCCTGCTTGTCCCGCTCATCATGATCGGGTTTGGATGGAGGTTCATGAAAAAGCCGCCCAAAGACATCAACGGTATATATGGCTACCGCACTCCCATGTCCATGAAGAACCAGGACACCTGGGATTTTGCCCACCGGACCTGTGGGCGGGTGTGGTTGCTTGTGGGCTGGGCCATGCTGCCCCTTGCGGCGCTGGCCTGGTGGCGGACGCTGCCGCACTCTGTGGGCGACGCGGGCATTTTGACTGTGGGGATCGAATTTTTGGAGGCTGTGGTGCTGATCTTGACCATCATTCCGGTGGAGTGGGCGCTGCATAGAGCGTTTGACAAGCGCGGAAACAGACGATAAGGAGGACTGCGCTATGCGGGCCGTGGTGACGCGGGTGAAAAACGCCCGGGTAGAGATAGACGGGAAAGTCAATGGGGCCATCGACCGGGGGTTCCTGGTCCTGCTGGGGGTCGGGCCGGAGGATACCGAGGCCATTACCGACAAAATGGCGGACAAGATCTGCGGCCTGCGCATTTTCGAAGACGAAAACGAAAAGATGAACCTGAACCTGGCGGCGGTGGGGGGCGCACTGCTGGTGGTAAGCCAGTTCACCCTGTACGCCGACACCTCCTCCCGCCGCCCGGGGTTCTCCCACGCCGCCAAGCCGGATTTGGCCATCCCCCTCTACGAGCGGTTCATGGAGCAGTGCCGGGAAAAGGGCTTCCGGGTGGAGCACGGCGAGTTCGGGGCGGATATGCAGGTGTTCTCCCAGAACGACGGCCCGGTGACTATATTACTCGAGGTATAAATCATGCCAGTGATCAAACAATTAGACCCCCATGTGGCGGATCTGATCGCCGCCGGCGAGGTGGTGGAGCGCCCTGCCAGCGTGGTAAAAGAGCTGATGGAAAACGCCATTGACGCCGGGGCAAACGCCGTCACGGTGGAGATCGCCCACGGCGGGATGTCCCTGATCCGGGTGACGGACGACGGCTGCGGCATCCCGGCCGACCAGGCAGCCACCGCTTTCCTCCGCCACGCCACCTCTAAAATCGCCACCGAGTACGACCTTGAGGCCATCGGCACCCTGGGCTTCCGGGGGGAAGCGCTGGCGGCCATTTCCGCCGTGTCCCGGGTGGAGCTGCTCACCCGGACCGAGGACGCCGACCTGGGTGTTTCCCTCACCGTGGAGGCGGGGGTGGTCACCAGTCAGGAAGAGGCGGGCTGTCCCCGGGGCACCACCATGGCGGTGCGGGAGCTGTTCTATAACACCCCCGCCCGGTTGAAGTTCATGAAGAAGGACGCCGCCGAGGGGGCCGCCGTATTCGCCGTAGTCCAGCGGGTGGCGCTGTCCCACCCGGAACTCAGCGTGAAGTTCATCCGGGACGGCAAGCAGGAACTGCTCACCCCCGGGGACGGACAGCTGAAAAGCGCTGTCTACGCCGTCATGGGGCGGGACATCGCCCTAGGCTTCCTGCCGGTGAAGGGCTCCGGCGAGGGGATGAGCGCGGAGGGCTTCGCCTCCCTGCCCACCTGCTGCCGGGGGAGCCGGAGCTATCAGCACTTTTTCGTCAACGGGCGGTACATCAAAAGCCGCATTATGACGGCGGCGGTGGAGGAGGCGTACAAAAACCAGAAGATGGTGGGGAAGTTCCCCGGCTGCGTCATCCATCTCACGGTGCGCCCCGGCGAGGTGGACGTGAACGTCCACCCCACCAAGACCGAGGTGAAGTTCCAGCGGGAGCAGGCGGTGTTTTCCACGGTGTACTACGCGGTGCTGTCCGCCCTGGACAAGGATCACACCCGGCCCCAGGCGGTGATGCCCGGGATCAAATCCGCCGACACAGTGACGCCAAACCAGACCACCCTGCCCCTCCATGACGGGGCAAAGGGGCTGACGGGGACCCAGTTCATGCCCGCGTCCCGGTTCAAGCCCGTCCCCGGCTTTGGGCCCAGCGTCAAGCCCGCGCGGACCGTTCCGTCCACCCCCAAGACGGCGGAGCAAAAGTCCGCCCCATCCCCCGCGCCCCAGGAGGACAAGAAAGCCGCCCCGGCTTCGGAACGGAAGAAGTCCCCCTTCCAGTGGGTGGAGCCCCTGCCGGACGCGGCACAGCCCACGCCGGAACCCCCTGCCCCAAAGCAAGACCCGGAACCGATACATACCCCTGTACCCGAGCGGACGGCGGAACGTCCCGCCGCCCCGGCGCAGCCCCCAAAAACGGAGCCTGTCCCCGAGCCGGAGCAAAAGCCCCAGGCGGATACCCCCGCCCCTATGCAAAAACCCGAACCCGAGCCCATCCCCGAGGAGGAGCCCTGGATCATCCGGGGGGAGCTGTTCCGCACCTATGTGATGGTGGAACAGGGGGACAAGGTGCTGTTCATCGACAAGCACGCCGCCCACGAGCGGGCCAACTTTGACCGGCTGAAGGCGGCAGACTATCAGCCCATGGTGCAGGAGCTGCTGACCCCGGTGACCTTTTCCCCCGCCCCGGAGGAGCGGGAACTCCTGCTGGATCAGGCCGAGCTGCTCTCCCGGTTCGGGTTCGAGGTGGAGGAGTTCGGCTCCAACGCCCTGGCGGCGCGCTCCGCGCCCGATTACCTGGACGCCGGGGACATCGAGCCCGCCCTGCTGGAGCTGGCCCGCCGCCTGCGGGTGACGGGTACCGCCGATCCGGCCTCCGCCCGGGACGAGCTGCTCCACACCATGGCCTGCAAGGCGGCCATTAAGGGCGGCTGGCGCAGCGGAGCCGAGGAACTGGAGGAGGTGGCCCGGATGGTCATGTCCGGGGAAGTGAAATACTGCCCCCACGGCCGGCCGGTGGCCATTGAGATGACCCGTAAACAGCTGGAAAAGCAGTTCAAGCGGGCGTAACGGCAAACAACATAACAAAAGAGCTCGTCCCCAACTGGGGACGGGCTTTTTTGTCTATTACGGGACCATCGGCTCTGTGGGGAGATAGCTGGTCGGTTCAGGCTCGGGAGGGCTGTCCCAGTCCGTATCGGGCCGCTGGGCGCCGCTGCCATAGGGCACAAAGCACAGATCCATATCCACATCGGAGCTGATGCCCGCCACCTTTCCGCTGGAGGAATACTGCCACATCTGGAAGTTATAGATGCAGGAGGGCGTGCTGGCGTACTCGGCGAACCAGAAGGGATACTGGGTCAGGCGGCTCAGGTCAAATTTCACATAGCCGCAGTACGTATTGAAGTAGAACATGGGCTGGTAGCCCGCCTCCGCCACCCGCCGGCAGAAGGCGTCCACGCACTCGGTGATGATCTTCGCGTCCACGCCGTAGGCCCTGGACTGCGCGCCGCCCAGGAACTCCCAGTCGCACACCACGGGGTAGGTGACGTGCTCCCGGTAGGGCTCCAGCTTGGCCAGGAAGAAATCGGCCTCCTCAATGGCCTCCTCCACCGTGATCGCGCTGGAGAAGAAGTAGGCCCCCACGTCCAGTCCGGCGGCGATGGCGCCGTCCATGTTCCGCTCGAACCAGGAGTCATCGTAGATGGCGGCGGTGCTGTCCTTGCCGTAGAGCCGGTTGCCCGCCCGGATAATGGCGAAGTCGATGCCGTCGGCGGCCACCGCCTGCCAGTCGATCTCCCGCTTGTGGCCGGACACGTCGATGCCGCGGGTGAAGTAGCCGCCGGAATAGGTCACCCTGCCCTTCTCATCCTTGGAGAACTGCTCGTCGGAAAACGTGGTAGCGGGCACATCCTCCAGCACATCCAGCCAGTAGTTGTTGTAGCGGAACATCCCTTCGGTCACGTCCGTGTGCATCATCCGCCATATGATGGCGGCCATCTCCTCCCGGGCGATGGGCTCGTCCGGGGAAAACGTCCGGGTGCCGTCCGGCTGGGCGGTGCCCCACATGATGCTCTTTTCATACAGCTCCACCACATAGCCGTCGTCGCAGTCCGTATAGGGGCTCTCGCCGGAGATATCGGTGAGATCCAGCGCCCGGGCCACCATCCGGGCCACGTCCCGCCGGGTGGGGGCCTCGTCCAGGCTCCCCTCGTCGAAGGAGTAGACCAGCCGGTTTTCCACCGCGGGCTCTATGTAGCTATAGGCCCAGTGCTGTCCCGGCTCCCGCTCGGGCAGCTCCACGTCGATGGCCCCCAGGATCAGCTTGAAGCTCTGCCCCCAGGTGAGCGTATCCCGCGGGTGGAATCTGCCGTCCGGGTAGCCCCCCAGCACCTCCTGCTCGTACAGATCCAGGACGTAGGTGTAAGACCAGTGATCCTCCGCCACGTCCGGGAAGGGGTAGGGCTGGGCGGGCGGGGCCGCCAGGGCCGGGGCCGGGGGACACAGGGTAACCGCCAGCACGACGGCCAGGAACAAAACTGCGGCGCGTTTTTTCATATGATCTCCTTTTCTCCGGGGGTGAATGATCTCGTGTGTCCCATTTTACATAATTCGACGGATTCTGACAACCCCCCGGAAAAGATTTAATCATTTTGAAATATTTCGGAAACCCTCTTGACAGCGGCCCGCGGCTGTGCTATCCTACGAATGACAAAAATAATTGTCAAAACGACAAGTCAGATTGTCAGAACGACAAGAGAATATGTCAGACAGGAGGCATGGCATGGGGCTGAAAAACCGCCTCAAGGAGCGTCGGGCGGCGCTGGGCGTCAACCAGCAGGAGCTGGGGCGCATGGCCGGGGTGTCCCGGCAGACCATCAGCCTCATCGAGCGGGGGGACTACTCGCCGTCGGTGACGCTGGCCCTCACCCTGGCGAAGATCTGCGGGGTGACGGTGGAGGACATCTTCATTTTGGAGGAGGACGAGAACCATGGAAAATAATCATGACGTCATCAAACAGGAAAACAAAAAGGCACTGCCCAAATTCATCGGCATCATGGTGCTGAGCCTGATTTTCGGCATTGCCCTGGGACTGGGGCTGGTATTTTTGAGCTTTGGAAGCTTTGGGGACATACTGGCCGCCGCCGGACTGTTTTTCACCCGAAAAGTCGCCGGGTGGCTTCTGTTTATCTTTCCAGTGGTGACGCTGGCCGTCTGCCTGCCCATCTACCTGGGCGCGAAAAAGCAGCTCGCCGCCTGGGACGGCGAGGACGAGACGGTGAGCAGTGAAATTGAAACCAAGCTGTCAGTATGTATATGGGCCACGAGCATGGAACTCATCATCTCCTTTTTCCTGATGGCGGCGCTGATCTCCGGCTTCGTGGATCATGTCGGAACGGAGCTGGATGTGGGGCCGGTCATGTTTTTCGGAGGGATGGCGGCTTTCCTGGTGGGCGGACTGGGCATGAGCACCGTGTTCCAGCAGAAGCTGGTGGACGCCACCAAGCGGCTCTATCCGGAGAAGCATGGTTCGGTGTATGACACCAAGTTCCACAAGAAGTGGATGGAAACCTGCGACGAGGCGGAAAAGGCGGTCATCGGGCAGTGCGCCTTTAAAGCGTACCAGGCTATGTGCCGGACCTGCTTAGCGCTGTGGGCGGTGTTTGGCCTGGGCGGGATGTTCTTCGACTGGGGCTTCCTGCCCGCCATGACGGTGTGCGTCATCTGGGGCGTGGGGCAATCGGTGTATTCCTGGACGTGCCTCAGGCTGCCCAAGCCCGGCTCGCCGTCGATATACTGATGAGGCTGTGCCATGAGCGATGAAAACAAGAAAAAGCCGCTGGACATCGAGGACGGCGGCGAGGAAGAAAAGGACGAGGGCTCGACGGGCATTGCCTTAGGTCTGTGCTTCGGCTCCGCCTTCGGCCTGCTGATCCAGGTCATCACCGGGGAGATCATGTGGCTGCCCATGGGGGTGGCGGTGGGCTTCGGCCTGGGGTTCGCCATCGGCGACAGCGGTAAACACAAGAAATAAAAATCAACCGACCGCTCCGCCGGGTTTGGCGGGGCGG
>CAZCFU010000037.1:0-10285 GCA_964498005.1 uncultured Oscillospiraceae bacterium
CCTTGTTCTTGTTGGCGGTGATGCGCACCTCGTCCAGACGGCGCTCCAGCTCCTTACCGGTGAGGTCGCCCATGTCCCGCAGGTCGATGAGAGACAGGTGGTTGTCGGTGCCGCCGGACACCAGCTTCATGCCCCGTTTGGTCAGTCCATCGGCCAGAGCGGCGGAGTTCTTGATGATCTGCTGCTGGTAGGTCTTGAACTCAGGGGTCAGCGCCTCGCCCAGGGCCACGGCCTTGGCGGCGATGACGTGCATCAGCGGGCCGCCCTGGGAGCCGGGGAAGATGGCGGAGTTCAGCTTCTTGGCCAGATCCTCGTCATTGGTGAGCAGCAGGCCGCCCCGGGGGCCCCGGAGGGTCTTATGGGTGGTGGTGGAGGTCACGTGAGCGTAGGGCACGGGGGAGGGATGGAGCCCCGCCGCCACCAGACCCGCAATGTGAGCCATGTCCACCCACAGGTACGCCCCAACCTCGTCGGCAATGGCGCGGAAGCGGGCAAAGTCGATCACCCGGGGATAGGCGGACGCGCCCGCGATGATCATCTTGGGCTTGCAGTCCTTGGCGATGCGTTCCACCTCGTCGTAATCGATGACGCCGGTCTCCTCGTTGACACCGTAGGACACCATATTGAAATACTTGCCGGAGTAATTTACCGGGCTGCCGTGGGTCAGGTGTCCGCCATGGTCCAGGTTCATGCCCAGAACGGTGTCCCCGGGCTGGCACAGGGCCATATAGACGGCGTAGTTGGCCTGGGCGCCGGAATGGGGCTGGACGTTGGCAAATTTCGCGCCGAACAGCTGGCAGGCCCGGTCGATGGCCAGCTTCTCCGCCACGTCCACACACTGGCAGCCGCCGTAGTACCGCTTTCCGGGATAGCCCTCGGCATATTTGTTGGTGAGCACGCTGCCCATGGCGGCCAGCACCGCCTCGGACACGATGTTCTCCGACGCGATCAGCTCGATGTTGTCGCACTGTCGCTGGTACTCCGCCTTGATGGCCGCGCCCACCTCCGGGTCGTGCTGGGATACGAAGTCCATATACTCCAAAACCATTTGCGTTTCCGCCTTTCCAAATTTAGTCCCCATCATTATACCTTGTTTTTCCGGGAAGCACAACTGTCACCAATCGAAAAAACACTCTCGCTTTTTGCTGTATTTTGTGTTATCCTGTTCATGAGGTGAACTTTATGGAACAAGAAAACGTGATTTCCATAGTCAACGCGCTGAAAGAGCTGTACCCCGACGGGATCTGCTCCCTGCAATACAAAAAGGACTACGAGCTTTTATTTGCTGTGCGTCTGTCCGCCCAGTGTACCGACGAGCGGGTGAACATGGTCACCCCTGCCCTGTTCGAGCGCTTCCCCACCCTGGAGAGCTTCGCCGAGGCGGACATTGAAGAGGTAGGCAAGTACATCCACTCCTGCGGCTTTTTCCGGGCCAAGAGTAAGGACATGGTGCTGTGCGCCCAAATGCTCCTCAATGAATATGGCGGCAAAGTGCCGGGTACCATGGAGGATCTGCTCCGCCTGCCCGGCGTGGGCCGCAAGACGGCCAATCTGATTTTGGGCGACGTACACAACACCCCCGGCGTGGTGGTGGCGGACACCCACTGCATCCGCATTTCCGGGCGGCTTGGCCTGACCGACGGGACGAAGGACCCCGGCAAGGTGGAGCAGCAGCTCCGGGCCGTTTTGCCGCCGGAGGAATCCAACAATTTCTGCCACCGGATGGTGCTCCACGGGCGGGCGGTGTGCACGGCCCGAAAGGCCAAGTGCGGCGAGTGCGTGTGCGCGCCCTGGTGCAAATACGCAAAGACGGAATTTAAGGTGTGAAGGAAGCCCCGCTCCGGTCCAAAAGGACCAGGGCGGGGCTCGTTTTCAGTCCGCAGAGAGCGCAAGCGTCACCGGCGTCAGGCCGTCCAGGGGGATGACGGTCTTGCCGCACTCCCAGTCCAGGGTCAGCGTACCGCCCCGGAATTTTGCCGGGTCGATAACCTGCTTCAGGCAGTACGTTACCTCTCTACCGTAGGTATAGCCACCTCCATCCTTGAACGTCACACCGATGGTCTCCCCATCCGCTGTGGTCAGGGTGACCCCCGTATCGTCGTTGCCCAAGATGTTCCAACGCATGAAGGCCAAGGTACGCTCCTCACTGTCACTGCTGCCATAGGTACTGAAATCATTGCCGCCCTCTCGTTGGAAGTCCAAGTTCATGGAGATGGGGGACAGATAGAGCTCATTCTGCGCGTAGATAGTGGCTCCGTCCAGTTCACCCAGCACCTGATCCAGAGGGATCACCCAGCCGATATCCTTCTGAGGCAGGGGGACCTCAAAGGACCAATTGCCCTCATAGACCATCACAATCTTCTCCTGTTCCCGATCCCAATAGCCCAGGTCCACCGCAGGGACCCACAAGGACGCCGCATCCCACACCGCATCCTCCCCCCGTTGGGGGCACAAGGTGAACATCAGCGAAAGACGGTTGTCCAAAGGATCGTCATCCTCCAGCACATCCCAGCTGTAGAAAGACACCAGCCCGTCCTTCCCCATGCGCTCCCCCGCCTCGTCCAGAAAATTGGCGGAGAGCGCGGCACCGTCGATAAACCCTTTGAAGCTACTGCGCTCCGGCGTGTCCGGCTCGCCCATGTAGAGCCGCGTCCCCTCCGGTGCGGAGAAGTCCGCCAAAATCATCACATTATAGCGATCCCGCAGAATCTCGGTCACATGGAGCACAGCCCCGTTGTCCTCCCTAGTGATATCCAGCTCCATGGCCCCGGGGTACAGCAGGTCCACAGCCTCACTCACCGCCTGGGTGTCCTCCGGATCCACATCAAAGTGGTCCAGTACCTTGGGGTCGATCCGCGGCAGCACCACCGCCGCCGCAGCCGCCGTCACCAACAGGGCGGCCGCCGCCGCGCCCACCACAACTCGTTTCCAATTTTTCATGGGTGCTTTCCTCCTCGCGTCGTCCTGGAGGAGCTTTTTAAGCATTTCCCGTTCCCTATACGGGTCAGGGGCCAGTCCATCGAACATTTTATTCAATTCATGCCTGTCCATAGCCTTCCTCCTCCAGCTTGAGTTTCAGTTTCTTCCGGGCCTGGGCCAGCCGGGAGCGCACGGTGGATGGGTTCTCCCCCAGCATATCCGCGATCTCCCCGGTGGTGTAGCCCTGGTAGTAGTGCAGATAGAGCACCAGCCGGTGGGGCTTGGGCAGCACCGCCACCTGTTCCCACACCTCCTGGTGTTCTGGCTGCTCCCAGGTGAGGCAGTCCAGCGCCTCCTCCCCCGCCCGCCGGGTGCGCCACCAATGCTTGAGCTGGTTGCGGCACTCGTTCCGGGCGGTGACGATCAGCCAAGCCTTCTCATGCTCCGGATCACGGAAGGACTTGGGACACTCCATCGCCTTTCGAAAAACCGTCTGGGCGGCGTCCTCCGCGTCGGGCACGTTTTTCATCAGCACCAGGCAGATCTGATAGACCATTCTGAAATGCCGCTCGTAGAGGCCGGCCAGCTCCTCGCGGGAAAGCGTCGTCCGTTCCATGGGGACCACCCCCTTTCGTCTTTCTGCCTACTACACAATTGGCGAGGCCAAATTGTTGACGCTGCGAGAAAAAATTTCAAAAAACGGGGCGGACAGCTTCTGCCGCCCGCCCCGCGATGTAGGACAGTTTTTACAGCCCCTGGTGCAGCTTCGCTGCCGTCAGGGTGTTTTTCATCAGCATAGCCCGGGTCATGGGCCCTACCCCGCCGGGAACCGGTGTAATGTACGAAGCCTTGACAGCCACATCCTCAAAGCATACGTCGCCGCACAGCTTGCCCGCGTCATTGCGGTTCATGGCCACGTCGATGACCACCGCGCCCTCCTTCACCATATCGGCGGTGACAAGACCCGTTTTGCCCACGGCGGACACCAGGATGTCGGCGGAGGCCGCCAGCTCTTTCATATCCGGCGTCTTTGAGTGGCACATCACCACCGTGCCGTTGGCGTGGAGCAGAAGCATAGCCATGGGCTTGCCCACGATGTTGGAGCGGCCCAGCACCACGCACCGCTTCCCAGCCGGGTCAATGCCGTATTCCTTGAGCATCTCCATCACGCCGCCGGGGGTGCAGGGCTGGAATACGGGAGTGCCAATGGTCAACTGGCCCACGTTGTAGGGGTGGAAGCAGTCCACGTCCTTGGCCGGGTCGATGGCCAACAGCACTTCTTTTTCATCCAAGCCTCTGGGCAGGGGCAGCTGCACCAGGATGCCGTCGATGTCCTCCCTGCCGTTCAGTTCACCCACCAGCTCTAAAAGCTGCTTTTGGGTGGTCTCGGCGGGCAGGGCATACTCCTCGCTGTAGAATCCGCACTCCTCGCAGTCCTTGCGCTTGCTGGTCACGTACACCCGGGAAGCGGAATCGTCCCCCACCAGGATCACTGCCAGACCAGGCTTCCGGGGCAGGGCCCGCGTCTCTTCCAGCACGTTTTTTTTCAGCTTGGCCGCCAGGGCCTTTCCATCAATCAGCGTCGCCGCCATCTTGCTTCTCCTCCTTCTTTTCTTCCTCAAGCGCGGCGGGCTCGGCAGAAGCCGCCACAGGGACGGACTGCTCCGGCTCCGGCACTGTGACCTCTTCCGTAGGAACCACTTCTTCCGGTTCGGGCAAATCCTCTACTGCTGGTGTAGATTCTTCCTCCACCTGGGAGGTTTCTTGCGTTTGCGCCTTCACAAAGGGCGGCGAGGCGGGCCCGGCGGTCTTGAGCCGCAGCACGAACAGCCCGATCCCCACTGCCGCCGACACAATGCCCAGCATCTGCGACGAACGGATCCCGGTGCCGAAGAAGTACAGGCTGTCGGTACGCATCCCTTCGATCACCGCACGGCCCAGGCCGTACCAGATCACGTAGCTGAGGAACATCTGACCATTGAACTTCCTGCCCCACTTCCTCACAATCAGCACCAGCACGATGAAGCCCAGCAGGTTCCACATGGACTCATAGAAAAAAGCGGGATGGACGCCCAAGGCGCCGTCCAGAATGCTGTCGTACATCTGCTGGGACTCCAGCAGGCCGTCCCGCAGCAGTTCGTTGGCAATGGACTGGGAACACATCCGCCAGGGCAGCGTGGTCACCCCGCCGTAGCACTCCACGTTGACGAAGTTCCCCCAGCGGCCCACCATCTGGCCGATGAGCAGGCCGTAGGAGGTGATATCCATGCCGCTCCAGAAGTCCACTTTGCGCACCCAGCAGAACAGGAGCGCGGAGATCACCGTACCGATCACGCCGCCATAAATAGCCAGACCGCCATCCCAGAAAGCGATGGCGTTGAGCAGGCTGAAGGAGCCGTCCGCAGTATAGCAGACCACAGGGTTGAAGATCACGTAATAGACCCTGGCGCCGATGATGGCCGACGGCACCACCACAAAAATAGCGTCTGTAATGACGTCCGGATCCATGGAGAACCGGGGCGCCCGCCACAGGCCGTAGGCCACCGCCAGCAGGAAACCCGCCGCGATGATGATGCCGTACCAATAGATATTGTGGCCAAAAACGGAAAATGCCACCCGATTCATCTCAAATTCCAGCCCAAGGCCGGGGAAAAAGACTGTATTTGTCATGGTCATTCCTCTCTATGTCTGTTTATTCTTCCGGCTCGATCACCGATAAGGCCGTTCGCTCCTCCACGCACCACTCCCGCAGCAGCGCCTCGCCGTCGGCGCGGTCGATGCTCTGGAACACCTGGGGGAAGCTGAGATAATCCTCTTCATTGAAATGGGCCTCGGCCAGTTCGATACAGGTGTCCTCCATGGAATTGAGGTGGCGCACCATGGAGCCATAAGCCGCGTTTTTCAGCCGATCCCACAGCTCCTGGTCAATGCCCTCTGCCCCCAGGCGGGCGGCCTCCTTCAGCACCTCGTCTCTTACCCGTTTCGGATCCCGGCTCTCCCCCTCCGCCATAATCCCGGCACAGCCGGGATACGCGTAATAAGAGCCGCCGAAGGAGCCGTTCAGCAGCCCCCGCTCATAGAGGCGGTTATAAAGCGGCGCGGACGGACTGAACAGCACATCACACACCAGCTCAGCCACCAGCCGCTGACGCAGGCCCTTCCCTCCGGCCGCGGGCGAACCCTTGAATCCCAGGGCAAATATGGGGATGGAAACCGGCATGGTCTGGCGGGTAAACTTCTCCCCCACCTCCACCGGCTCCTGCTCACCGTGATCCGCCACAGTTATCGAGGTGGGCGCGTCAGGCAGCACCTCCCGGGCAATGTCCGCCACCCGCTGGGGGTCGATATTCCCCGCCGCGCACAGCACCATGTTTCCCGGCCGATAAAAGGCCCGATGGCACTGGTAGAGGGTGTCTGCCGTGATGCGGGAGATGGACTCCACCGTTCCAACGATCCTGGTTCGCACCGAGTGGTGGACATACATCGCTTTCAGCATACAGGTATATGCCTGGTAGCCGGGGTCATCCTCGTACATCCGGATCTCCTGGGCAATGATGCCCTGCTCCTTGTCCACACTCTCCTGGGTAAACCAGGGCACCGACACAAAGGACAGCAAAGTGCGCAGATTTTCCTCAAAGCCCCGCACCCCGTCGAAATAGTATCCGGTCATGGCGCAGGAGGTAAAGGCGTTGGGGTCAGTGCCATTGGCCGCCATGATCTGCAGCGCGTTGCCGTCCTGCGTATCAAAGGTCTTGTGCTCCAAAAAATGGGCCACCCCCGCCGGGGTTTCCATCCAGTCGTCATCCTCACCCCGGAAGCGCAGATCCATCCCTCCATAGCGGGTGGCAAAAAAAGCGAACTGCTTGCCGTACTCGGGGCGCACATCTACATAAATGTTCAGCCCATTGGGCAGCACACAGTGGTGCACAGTCTGGCCCAAGGAGGTGTACTCCAATTTGTCCATGGCTCAGCCCTCCTTCTCGGTGAGACGGTATATGGTGTCCAGCTTCAGCTTTTGGGCGGCCTCCGCCACCTGGTGGGCTGTGACCCGTTCCACTTCTTGGGCCAGGATCTCCCCCTCCCCGGCGGCACAGTGGAACAGCAGGCCGGTGAGCCGATCGTCCTCCATCTGCCCCTGGCTGTCCTGCCGTCCTCTCAAATCGCTGGACACTGTGCGAATAGCGGCATTCAGTTCTTCATCGGAGAAACGGCCCCGGCGCACTTCATCCAGCTGCTCCAGAATAGCCTCCTGGGCCCGGTCAAACTGGGCAAATTCCACCCCGGAGGACACCACCATCAGCCCCTTGAGCTTGTCCAGCGCAGAAGAGGCATAGTAACACAGGCTCATTTTCTCCCGCACGTTGAGGAACAGTCTGGAGTTGGCGCCGGCGCCGAACAGGGTATTGCACACCAGCAGGGCGGGATAATCGCCGCTTTCCACGGTGATCCCGCCGGTGCGGAAGCCCATCGCCAGCTTGCCCTGGGTCACATCCATGGCGTCTGTCACCGTGCGGACGGGGCCCCTGGGTTCCGCGATTACCTGACAGCGCACCGGGGCATCCCGCCCTGTCAGCAATGGGGCAAACGCATGCCGAACCGCGTCCTCCACACGCTCCGGCTGGGCTCCGCCTCCATAATAAAAGTTCACCTTGGCCCCGGACAGCAGGGATCGGTAGGCCGCCCACAGCTCATCAGGGGTCATGGTTTGGGCTCTCTCTGCGTCCCCCAGCTTGTCCACCGCATAGGCTTCCCCAGCGCACATCTCCTGAACGAGCCGGAAAACGGCCCAGCTCCGCTTGTCGTTCACCCGGGCCTGAATGCGGTCCGCCAGGTTCGCGCCCTCTGACTCCACATAGTCCCAGCGGAACACGCCGTCCTGGAGGGTGGGATCCAGCAGCGCCTCCCCCATCAGCTTGGCCGCGGGCTCCAACACCGCCGATCCATCCAGCGCGTAGCGGTCATCAATGAAGCTGCACAAAAAACTGACGCATTGGCTCTCCCCTCGCTGGCGTACCACAGGACCCAGCGAAGCGCCATACAGCGCGTCCGCAGCGGCGGAAAGCTTCTCCATATCCGGGTAGTTCCGGCTGCCCCGGCCAAGCACCTCCGGGATCAACGCCCCAGCGGTGGCGGTATCCGCGCTGAGCGGGATCGTAAGGGTCACCCCAAGAAGACCAGTCTTGAACTTATCGGTCTGGTTTACCGCCAGCTCTACCCCGTCCGCCAGCCGTTTCCAATACTGCCGCATCGTATTCCTCCTCCTGCGTTTTTACTCTAAGGTAGTATTATACATCATCCGCTCCCATTTGACACCTGTTATTTTGCACCGCAAGGTAAATTTTTTCAAAGCACTTTGAAAAACATGGTATTTTCTCCTTGACTTTTGGCGTGGTCTGTGGTATAGTATCGCATTGTAAAGTCTATCAGCTTTACACAACATCTTGTGGAGGCGGGGTTCCATGAAAAATCAGGCATACCGTATGGCCATGCTGTTTGATTTTTACGGCGATCTGCTCACCGAGCGCCAGCGGGAATTCTATGACCTCTACTATAACGAAGATCTCTCCCTGGCCGAAATCGCGGAGAACTACGGCATCTCCCGCCAGGGCGTGCGGGACGTCATCGTCCGGGCCGAGGCGGCCATGACAGAAATCGAGGACAAAACCCACATCATCCGCCGCTTCCAGCAGTCCAAAGCCCCAATCGCCGCCATCAGCGATGCCGCTGACCGGCTGCTCCAGTCCATCGACCGGCGCAGCTACAGCGACGCTATGCTGGACGAGATCGCCCGCACCATTAAGGAAAACGTGGCCAAACTGGAGCAGGAGTAACTGTTATGGCATTTGAAAGTCTCACCGATAAGCTGTCCGCCGTTTTTAAGCGCCTGCGCGGCAAGGGCCGGCTCTCCGAGGCCGATGTAAAAGAGGCCATGAAGGAGATCAAAATGGCCCTTTTGGAGGCGGATGTAAACTTCAAAGTGGTCAAGAGCTTCGTAGCTTCCGTCACTGAGCGGGCCGTGGGACAGGACGTGATGGAATCCCTCACGCCCGCCCAGATGATCGTGAAGATCGTCAACGAGGAGCTGACCTCCCTGATGGGAGGCGGCGACAGCAAGCTGGCCATCTCCTCCGCCCCGCCCACCATTGTGATGCTGGTGGGCCTCCAGGGCGCGGGCAAAACCACCAACGGCGCCAAGCTGGCGGGATTGATGAAAAAACAGGGCAAGCGGCCCCTTCTGGCCGCCTGCGACGTGTACCGTCCCGCCGCCATCAAGCAGCTGGAGGTGGTGGGCGAGCAGTTGGATATCCCGGTGGTCCAGATGGGCCAGATCGACCCGGTGGACATCGCCAAGGCCGCCGTGGAGCACGCCAAAAAGCACGGAAACGACATGGTGTTCCTGGACACCGCCGGACGGCTCCACGTGGACGAGGCGCTGATGGACGAGCTGCGGCGCATCAAAGAGGCCGTCTCCCCCACCGAGATCCTACTGGTCGTGGACGCTATGATCGGCCAGGACGCGGTCACCGCCGCCAAAGCCTTTGACGATGCGCTGGACATCGACGGCGTGATGCTCACCAAGCTGGACGGCGACGCCCGAGGCGGCGCGGCCCTCTCCATCCGGGCGGTCACCGGTAAGCCAATCAAATTCGCGGGCACCGGTGAAAAGCTGGATGCGGTAGAGGTATTCCACCCCGACCGTATGGCCAGCCGTATCCTGGGCATGGGCGACGTGCTCTCCCTCATTGAAAAAGCGGAGCAGAACCTGGACGCCAAAAAGGCCGCCGAGCAGATGGAGCGGCTGCGCAAGAACAAGTTCACCCTGGCCGACTTTTACGACCAGCTCATCCAGCTCAAGAGTATGGGCTCCATGGAGGATATCATGGGGATGATGCCCGGCATGGGTGGAAAAAAGATGGATCTGTCAGTGGATGAGAACAATTTGAAACGCATCGAGGCCATCATCCAGTCCATGACCCCCTATGAGCGGGAAAATCCCAACATCCTCAACTCCAGCCGGAAAAAGCGCATCGCCGCCGGATCCGGCACCCAGGTGGTGGACGTGAACCGACTGCTGAAGCAGTTCGACATGATCCAGCAGCTCACCCGGCAGTTTGCCAACCCCAAGAAAGCTAAGGGATTGTTTGGAAAGTTTAAGGGCATGGGACTGCCCTTCTGAGATGTTGGTTTACGTCCTTTTTTGGACTTTTACCATAAATGAACGAACAACTTTTGGAGGTGAATATACAATGGTTAAGATTCGTCTGCGCCGCATGGGCGCCAAGAAGGCCCCCTTCTACCGCGTGGTGGTCGCCGACTCCCGCTATCCCCGGGACGGCCGCTTCATCGAGGAGATCGGTACCTATGA
>CAZCFU010000038.1:0-10133 GCA_964498005.1 uncultured Oscillospiraceae bacterium
CAACATATCCGCTGGCCGTGTGGTCGAGCAGCGACCCATCCGTGGCTTCCGTGGATGCCGCGGGACGGGTGACCGCCCTGAAGTCCGGCGCCGCTGTCATCACCGTTTCCTGCGGGAGCGTTTCGGACAGCTGCGCGGTGAAGGTCGACAAGACGCTGCTGCCGTTTACCGATGTGATCCCGGGTATGTGGTATTACAGCGACATCCGATACGTATATGAGACCGGCGCGATGGGCGGGACAAGCGCCGCCTCGTTCTCCCCGGAAATGCCGGTGACATACGCCATGGCGGAGCGGGAATTATACCATCTGGCCGATGTGGAGGGCGTCGCGCACCCCGTCACCGACAATACGGCGGGGACTGGGTCCGACCCTGAGCGGCCGCTCACCCGGCAGGAATTCGCGGTGATGCTTTATCAGTACGAAACGATATGGCGCGGCCGTTCCGCCGACGGCTTTGCCCCGCTTTCCCAGTTTGCCGATGGGGAAGACATTGACGACGGCGCCTTTGAGGCCCTCAGCTGGGCGGTCGGCAACCATTTGATCCAAGGGACCGCGCAAAATCTTAATCCCACAGCGCCTGTCAGCCGCGCCCAAGAGGCGGCGATCCTGCACCGCTACCTCCTGTATCGCCAGCCCACCTTGGTGGACTGATAAAACTTCCCGTTGCCATTGGCGGAAATTTGTGGTATCATCATAGAGTAAGCATTGGCAAACCCACATGATCTGGAGGCGCGCAATGAATATCCACGAATCCGCTGAAAACTATCTGGAGGCCATTCTGGCCCTGGGAGAAAAGGGCCCGGTACGATCCATCGACGTGGCCCAGCACCTGAACTTTTCCAAGCCCAGCGTCAGCCGTGCCATGAGCCTGCTCCGAGAGGGGGGCTTTGTGGTCATGGACGAGGGCGGCTTCCTCACCCTCACCGACGATGGGCTGGAGATCGCCCAGCGCATTTATGAGCGGCACCTGCTGCTCACCAAGTGGCTGATCCACCTGGGGGTGGACGAGAAGGTGGCCGCCGAGGACGCCTGCCGCATCGAGCATGACCTGAGCATCGAGTCCTTTGACGCCCTGCGGGAGCACATTAACCGGGACATGGGGATCGAGTGAAAACGGACAAAGCCGCCGCTGAACAGCGGCGGCTTTGCATTTGCGGGCTCAGACGCCCCGTTCCCCGCATAAGCTCTGGGAAAACAGCGCCCGCACCTCGTCCAGATCGTCCGTCTGGCCCAGCGCCCACATCAGCTTGGTGACGGCCCCCTCGGTGGTCATGTCGTACCCCTGGATGACCCCCTCCGCCAGCGCCTTCTGCCCCGCCTGGTAGAGGGCGAAGTTGCTGCTCTCATACAGGCACTGTGAGCACACCACCACCGCCATCCCCGCCTGGGCGGCGTTGTGGAGCTTTTCGATGAGGTTGCGGCGGATGAAGTGGAGCCCGCCCGCGCCGAACGCCTCGATGACCACCCCCCGGTAGTGCATCCGCAGGAGCATATCGAAGATCTCCGGGTCCAGCCCCGGGGTGAGCTTGATGAGGAACACCGCCTGACACAGCTCGTCCTTCAGGACGCAGGGGCCGGGTACGCTGGGGATGGCCTCCTCCCGGATGGTGAGCCCCGCGCCATTGACCACCGCCACCGGCGGCCAGTTCACGCTGTCAAAGGCGGAAAAATCGGTGGTGTGGGTCTTGACCGCACGGCAGCCCAGCATCACCTTGCGCCCGAAGGCCAAAAACACCCCCGGATGGCCGGAGGCCGCCATGGCGAAGGCGGTGCGCAGGTTGTCCAGCCCGTCGGTGAGGGGGTGCTCGATGGGCAGCTGCGCCCCGGTGAGCACCACGGGGATGCCGATGCCCCGCACCATATAGGACAGCACGGAGGCGGTGTACGCCATGGTGTCCGTGCCGTGGGACACCACGATGCCGTCGAAATCATTCCGGGCCTCGTAGACGTTTTGGGCGATGAGCCGCCATTCCTCCGGCTGGATGTTGGACGAGTCCAGGTGCAGGATATCCCGGACCGTCAGGTCATAGCTGTCGGCCAGCCCGCCCAGGTAATGGGACAGGGCCGCGCCGTCCAGGCCGGGGGCCAGCCCCTCGTCGGTGAGCCGGGAGGCAATGGTGCCCCCGGTGGTGAGCAGTAAAACGCGTTTCATGGGACGCCTCCATATCTTCTAAAAGTAAACTTAGTATACTTTATGACAGATGGCTTTGCAAGTATATTGTCAGCTTTCGGGGATACTGTTATGCAAAAGGCTAAATATAGAGCTTATATAGACAAGCTTGAATTTCCGAACTGCTGTAAGGCGGGAAATCCCCATTGTCACAAAGGAAGTGTTATGATAAAATGTAAAAAATATAATTTACAAAAAGAGAAGGCGATACTGTGAAAATCTGGAAGATAGCATCTGGAATTTCAGCGCTTATAATTAGTGTGTTTGTGGTATACCAGTTTTTCTTTACAAATCTGTTGAATACTCTTGCTGACAATAGCCAAACTGCTATTACCGTAGGGATAGTAGTCGTTACTTTGGTAGTTGGCGGTGTCGTATCCATTGCTACCCGAAACGGAAGTCTGGGGGGCAACATTGCTATGGTTATCTTGTATGGGGTGAGCGGTGTGATAGCCCTTGTACTGGCCGAAGACCAGGGTTATGTGGCACTTCTTATCTGCGCAATATGGATCCTGTTGTGCATGGTTATCGCCGTGGTGGATATCATCCTGAATGAGTTGTCTCAAAGAGAAACAGTGAAAGGGCACAAGCCAGTTGGGACTGTACCTATTCAGCCAGGATATGTCACATTAGAAAAGATTATCCATGAACAAGACTTTGAAAAACGCAGTGTTGTTGTTGACTTGCTTCCAGAGCTTGAAGCAAAGACTTACCTCAAGCAGATGTTGGAGTTTTTCAATCGGTGGGATGAAGAAACCGAAAAACGCATCGCAGGGCAGGTGCATGCCCTTATTGCGGCATTGGTTGTTGTGGGGTTAGCCTCAGCGGCAATAATTTCCTTCGGTATATTTAAATTCTTATCCAATACAGCTAAAGCAACTGCTGCCGATTCTTCCGCTCTAGTACGAACTCCGTCTCCCTCTTCCCCAGTTTCTGGCACTGGTACTCTAGGAGATTATTACGTAGAGCTCAGAGATGCTTTCATTACAGAAGATTATCTGGGAAATCCAGCGCTAGTGGTAACATATTCTTGGACTAATAATAGCGGCAAGATTACTAATGCTGCGAATCAATTCACAGAGCGGGCACTCCAAGATGGCGTAGAACTTCCTTTAGCCGAGGAAGATGTGACCATCAACGGTGTGAGAATGACTTTTTCTACAGTTACAAATAGCCAATGGTATATAGGGAACAACAATATGCGGGACATATCTCCAGGGGCTCGAACTGAAATTCAGTGTGCTTTTCTTCTTGCAAATACTACCTCTTCTATTGAGTTTGAGGTAGCTGAACGTCAAGGTACTTCTAATACAGTAGTACATAGTTCCTTTGATCCGATGACATTGGATATTGAAGGGAAAGCCGCGGAATAAATAGCACACAAGATTATGCGAATAGATATATTTCCAATAAATATACTTTGCAAATACTGAGAACAACTGTGGTAAACATTTTGGAGGTCAATCTCGATGAAATATGATCTGCTCGTTGTCGGCGGCGGCCCCGCCGGCCTCACCGCCGCCATCCACGCCCGCGCCCGGGACAAGTCTGTGCTGGTCATCTCCAACGACCCCGTCTCCTCCCCGCTGTGCAGGGCCCCGGAAATGGCCAACTACCCCGGCCTGCCCGGCGTCACCGGCAGGGAACTGGTAGAGCGGCTGCTGGCCCAGGCCCGGGAGCTGGGCGCGGAGTTCAAGCAGGGCCGGGCGCTGTCCGTCATGCCCATGGGCAAATCGGTGATGGTTTCGGTGGAGAACGATGCCGCGGAGGGCTCCGCGGTCATCCTGGCCCTGGGGGTGTCAAGGGCCGCGCCCCTCAAGGGCGAGGCGGAGCTGCTGGGCCGGGGCGTCAGCTACTGCGCCACCTGTGACGGGATGTTTTACCGCGATAAGTCCGTGGTCTGCGCGGGGGACGCCCCCAACTTTGACGAGGAGGTGGAGTTCCTGGGCTCCATCGGCTGCCGGGTGACGGTGAAGCGGTTGGCGGGGCTGGAGATTTTGGGGGAAAACCGGGTGTCCGGCGTGCGGGACGCCCAGGGGGACGAGACCCCCTGCGACGGCGTGTTCCTGCTGCGTTCGTCCATCGCCCCCGCCCACCTGGCCCCGGGGCTGGAGCTGGCGGACGGCTATATCAAGGTGGACGGACATATGGCCACCAGCCTGCGGGGCGTGTACGCCGCCGGGGACTGCACCGGCCAGCCCCTCCAGCTGGCCAAAGCGGTGGGCCAGGGACAGATCGCCGCCCACTTCGCCCTGGAGGCTCTGGGCTGATTTTTGGGGATTTTCCGAATTTTCCATGAACTTTGCTTTCCCGTATTGAAATTTTTTGAGAAAGATGGTAACATAGGGGTATCCTAGGGGATTGCCCCCAATACCAAGTAAGGAGTGATCTAAATGGTCAAGGTTATCATGGGCCTGAAGGGCACCGGCAAGACCAAGCAGATGATCGACCTCATCAACACAGCGGTGGATACGGAGCATGGCAACGTGGTGGCCATCGCCCACAATTCCAAGCTGAACTATAAAATCAACTATAAGATCCGTCTGGTGGACACCTCTGAGTACAGCATCCCCAACTACGACACCCTGCGGGGCTTCCTGTACGGCCTGTACGCCAGCAATTACGATATTACCCATGTATTCATCGAGAGCCTGAACAAGCTGGTACCCACCGTGGGCAACGAGGACGTGGAGCCCTTCCTGGCCTGGCTGGAAGCCTTCTCCAACCAGAGCGGCATCAAGTACACCATTTCCATCAGCGAGGACGAGTCCAAGGCCAGCGACGGCGTGAAAAAGTACTTCTAAAATTACAGACATATTGAAACCGGGCGGGCTGCGGCCCGCCCGGTTTTTATGGAAGGAGAAGATCATAATGGACGGTACCCAGACCATCCGCTCACGGCGGAGCATCCGCAGATTCAAGCCCGACGCGTCCATCCCCAGAGCTGACGTGGAGGCCATGCTGGAGGCGGCCATGATGGCGCCCAGCGCCTGCAATACCCGGCCCTGGGAATTCTTCGTGGTGGAGAACCCCGCCACAAAGGCGGAGCTCCGCGCCGTTCACCCCTATGCCCCCATGCTGGAGACGGCCTCGCTGGCCATCGTGGTGTGCGCCCTGCCGGAGGCCCAGGAGGGCCGCTGCGCGGGCTTCTGGCCGCTGGACTGCGGCGCGGCGGTGGAAAACCTGCTGCTCCAGGCGGCGGCGCTGGGCTACGGGACCTGCTGGTGCGGCTGCTGGCCCCTGGAGGACCGGGCGGAGGCCGTCCGGGACGTACTGGGGGCGAAGTCCGTCCCCGTGGCCCTGATCTCCGTGGGTGTGCCCGACGAGGATCCCCCCGCCCGGGGCTTTTACCAGGCCGATAAGGTCACCTGGCTCGCCTGAGCGGCCGCTACAGGAAGGAGAATCATGTGATGAGCAGGAAACCCGCCGCCAAACCCGATTCCCAGCCCACCGCGGTCATGCCCCGGGCGATCCATCTGGTCCCCCTGGACAACATCGCCGGATTTGACGTCCGCCCCGGCTTCTATGACACCAACGGCGCCACCGCCATTCCCGGCGGAGTGAACTTCACCGTCCACTCCCGCGGGGCCACCGGCATCGAGCTGCTGCTGTTCCACCGGGAGCAGGACGAACCCTTTGCCGTGCTCCCCTTCCCGGAGCACTACCGCATCGGCAACGTGTACTCCATGATCGTGTTCAAGCTGAACATTGAGGAATTCGAGTACGCCTACCGGGTGGACGGGCCCTACCAGCCGGAAAAGGGCCTCATCTTCGACCCATCCCGCTACCTGCTGGATCCCTACGCCAAGGCCGTCACCGGGCAGAGCCGCTGGGGGGAGACCGCGCCCCACGGCCAGCACTACAAGGCCCGGGTGGTGAAGGACGACTTCGACTGGGGCAACATGGGCCAGCCCCTGATCCCCATGGAGGATCTCATCATCTACGAGCTCCATGTCCGGGGGTTCACCAGGGACGGCTCCTCCGGGGTGAGGTACCCCGGCACCTTCGCGGGGCTGATGGAAAAGCTGGACTACCTCCAGGAGCTGGGGGTCAACGCCATCGAGCTGATGCCCATTTTCGAGTTCGACGAGATGCTGGACTACCGGGAGCTCGACGGCCAGAAGCTCTATAACTATTGGGGGTACAACACCGTCAGCTTCTTCTCCCCCAACACCAGCTACACCGCCTCCACCGAGTATAACCGGGAGGGCAATGAGCTGAAACAGCTCATCCGGGCCTGCAAGGAGCGGGGCATCGAGGTCTATCTGGACGTGGTGTTCAACCACACCGCCGAGGGCAACGAGATGGGCCCCTTCTTCTCCTTCAAGGGCTTTGACAACAACATCTACTACCTCCTCACCCCGGAGGGGTATTATTACAACTTCTCCGGCTGCGGCAACACCCTGAACTGCAACCATCCCATCGTCCACCAGATGATCATGGACTGCCTGCGCTACTGGGTCACCACCTACCGGGTGGACGGCTTCCGGTTCGACCTGGCCTCCATCCTGGGCCGGGACGAGAAGGGCGCGCCCATGGTGTCCCCTCCCCTTTTGCAGGCCATGGCCTTCGACCCCATCCTGGGCGATGTGAAGCTCATCGCCGAGGCGTGGGACGCGGGGGGACTGTACCAGGTGGGCACCTTCCCCGCCTGGAACCGCTGGGCGGAGTGGAACGGCCGCTACCGGGACGATATGCGCCGCTACCTCAAAGGGGACGAGGGCATGGCCCAGGCCGCCGCCCTGCGGCTGTCCGGCTCCAAGGACATCTATGACACGAACGCGCGGCGGGACGCCTCGGTAAACTTCCTCACCTGCCACGACGGCTTCACCCTCCACGACCTGTACGCCTACAACGAGAAGCATAATGAGAAAAACGGCTGGAACAACACCGACGGCGCCAACGACAACAACAGCTGGAACTGCGGCGTGGAGGGGGAGACGGACGACCCGGAGATCAACGCCCTGCGCTGCCGGATGGCGCGCAACGCCTTTGCCCTGCTGATGTGCTCCCGGGGCATCCCCATGTTCCTGGCAGGGGATGAGTTCGGCAACACCCAGTTCGGCAACAACAACGCCTACTGCCAGGACAACATCACCTCCTGGCTGGACTGGTCCCTGCTGGAGAAAAATCAGGGCCTGTTCCGGTTCTTCCAATATATGATCCGCTTCCGCAAGGAGCACCGGGTGCTCCGCCGGGATATCAGCGGCGGAGCCTGCGGCCTCCCGGATGTGAGCTTCCACGGTGTGGCCCCCTGGAAGGAGCAGTTTGACCGCCATGACCGCTATGTGGGCGTGATGTTCGCCGGGGCGGAGCGGAACGTGGGGCCCCAGATCGTATATGTGGCCTCCAACTCCTATTGGGGCGAGCTGAACGCGGCCCTGCCCCAGCTGCCGGCGTCCATGCGCTGGGAGTGCGTGGTGAACACCTGGGACGAGGAACAGCATCCCTGGCCGGTGAATGGGAACTGCTTCACCATCGGCCCGCGCAGCGTGATGGTATTTGAGGCAAAATAACTGGAAACTCCCCACCGGTTCATCCGGTGGGGAGTTTTTGATTTTAGAACAGGCCGCTGATGACCCCGTTCTCGTCCACGTCGATCTTTTCCGCGGCGGGTACTTTCGGCAGACCGGGCATGGTCATGATATCCCCCGTCTGCACCACCACGAAGCCCGCCCCGGCGGACACCTTCACCTTGGACACGGTGACGGTGAAGCCCTCCGGGCGGCCCAGCTTGGTCTGGTCGTCGGACAGGGAGTACTGGGTCTTGGCCATGCACACGGGCAGGGAGCCGAAGCCCATCCCCTCCAGCCGGTCCAGCTCCTTGGACGCGGCGGCGGAATAGCTGACCCCCGCGCCGCCGTAGACGCGCTTGACAATGGCCTCGATCTTCTCCCGCAGGGGCAGATCAAGCTCGTAGGCGAAGCGGAAGTCGTGGGGCTGGCCGCACAGGCGCAGAACCTCCTCCGCCAGCTCGATGCCGCCCTCGCCGCCCCGGCCCCACACCTCGGACAGAGCCACGTTGACGCCCAGCTCTTTACACTTGTCCCGGATGAGGGCCAGCTCCGCGTCGGTGTCGTTGACGAAGCGGTTGATGGCCACCACGCAGGGCAGGCCGTACACCTGGGTGATGTTCTCCACGTGCTTCAAGAGATTGGGCAGGCCGCGCTCCAGAGCCTCCAGATTCTCCGCGCCCAGGTCGGCCTTGGCCGCGCCGCCGTTGTATTTCAGCGCCTTCACTGTTGCCACGACCACCACCGCGCTGGGATCCAGCCCCGCCGCGCGGCACTTGATGTCCAGGAACTTCTCCGCCCCCAGGTCGGCCCCGAAGCCCGCCTCAGTGACCACGTAATCCGCCAGCTTGAGGGCGGTATCGGTGGCGGACACGGAGTTGCAGCCGTGGGCGATGTTGGCGAAGGGCCCGCCGTGGACCAGCGCCGGGGTGTTTTCCAGCGTCTGTACCAGGTTGGGCTTGATGGCGTCCTTCAGCAGTGCCGCCATGGCCCCCTGGGCCTTCAGGTCGGCGGCGGTGACGGGCTTGTCGTCATAGGTGTAGCCCACGATGATCCGGGCCAGCCGCTCCTTCAGATCCTTCAAATCGTCGGCCAGGCACAGCACCGCCATGATCTCGGACGCCACGGTGATGTCAAAGCCGTCCTCCCGGGGCACGCCCTGCATCCGGCCCCCCAGGCCGTCCACGATGTTCCGAAGCTGACGGTCGTTCATGTCCACGCACCGCCGCCAGGTGATCTTCTTCACGTCGATGCCCAGGGCGTTGCCCTGCTGAATGTGGTTGTCCAGCATGGCCGCCAGCAGGTTGTTGGCCGCGCCGATGGCGTGGAAGTCGCCGGTGAAGTGGAGGTTGATGTCCTCCATGGGCACCACCTGGGCGTACCCGCCGCCCGCCGCGCCGCCCTTGACCCCGAACACCGGGCCCAGGGAGGGCTCCCGCAGGCACAGCAGCACGTTCTTGTCCAGGCGGCTCAGTGCGTCCGCCAGACCCACGCTGGTGGTGGTTTTGCCCTCCCCGGCGGGGGTAGGGTTGATGGCGGTGACCAGGATCAGCCTGCCCTTCCGGGGCTTGGAGCGCAGGGGGCCGATGTCGATTTTTGCCTTCACCCTGCCGTAGTACTCCAGCAGGGCCTCGTCGATGCCGGCCTTTGCCGCCACCTGGCTGATGGGGAGCATTTGGGCGCCCTGGGCGATCTCGATGTCGGTTTTCACGGCGATTCCTCCTTATTTGGTTTCCATAACAGCAATCATAACTCCTGATACGGAGAGTTATCCACAACTTCAACAGAGTTTTCAACAGCTTCAACGTCCGCTGTTTCAACGAGTCAGCGGAAACTTACATATTTATACACAGCTCGAAACCCTATTTTTTCACAAACTAAAGCGCCAATTTAGTTGACATAACAAAAAATATTACCCTCTGGATATGATCCCCATGGGGCCCCATCAACATCGTCAGCCTTTTGCAATATCCAGGCTCGCTTTGGCGTTGAGCTCCCACCCGGCGGTGTGTCCCGCCAGATACTCGTAATAGCCCTGGCTTCCAATCATGGCGGCGTTGTCGCCGCACAGCGACAGCGGCGGCAGCCACAGCTTGGCCCCGGCCTTTTGGCAGGCGGCCTCCAGGTCGGCCCGGATGCGGCTGTTGGCGGCCACGCCCCCCGCCACGGCGATCTTGTGGTAACCCGTCATGCGGTCGGCCTCCATTACCCGGGGAATGAGGGAGTCGGACACGGCGGCGGCGAAGGAGGCGGCCAGGTCGTGGAGATCCAGCTCCTCGCCCTTCTGCTCCGCGTTGTGGATGGTGTTGAGCACCGCCGTTTTCAGCCCGGAGAAGGACATATCCAGCGGGTGGTCGGCCACATGGGCCCGGGGGAACGCGAACGCCTTATCATTGCCGCCCTGGGCCATTTTGTCCATGGGCCCGCCGCCGGGGTAGCCCAGCCCCA
>CAZCFU010000039.1:0-10054 GCA_964498005.1 uncultured Oscillospiraceae bacterium
GCCCGTTTTATTCCTCTTCCGTTGCCGTGCAGGCGATGTTCAGTTCATCCAACTGTTTCTGTTCCACGGTGCTGGGCGCGCCCTCGTCGCCGCAAGCTGCATATCTCTCGCTTCCGCCGTTGGCGAAAGCTCGTTCATTTCGCTGCGGCTCCTCTCCCCATAAAGCCTGAGGGGCGGCTTTATGGGGGCCCCATGATGGGCGCTTGGTCACTCCTCTTCCGTTGCCGTGCAGGCGATGTTCAGTTCATCCAACTGCTTCTGCTCCACCGTGGACGGTGCGCCCATCATCAGATCCTGGGCCCGCTGGTTCATGGGGAAGGGGATGACCTCCCGGATGGACTCCTCGCCGGTGAGCAACATGATCATGCGATCCACCCCGGGGGCGGCGCCGGCGTGGGGGGGCGCGCCGTAGGTGAAGGCGTTGTACATGGCGGGGAACTTGGCCTTCACGTCGTCCTCGCCCAGCCGCACCAGCTCGAAGGCTTTCACCATGATCTCCGGGTCGTGGTTGCGCACCGCGCCGGAGGCGGTCTCGTAGCCGTTGCACACCAGGTCGTACTGGAACGCGGTGATGGTCAGGGGATCCACCTCGCCCGCCGCCGCTTTCTTCAAAATATCCAGCCCGCCGTTGGGCATGGAGAAGGGGTTGTGGCAGAACTCCAGCTCGCCGCTCTCCTCGCCGATCTCGTACATGGGGAAGTCCACGATCCAGCAGAACTGGTACTGCTCCTTGTCCATATGGTTGGGGCAGAACGCGCCCAGCTTGGAGCGCAGCACGCCCGCGGTTTTCTGGGCCGCAGCCAGTTTGCCCGCCGTCAGGCCCACGAAGCAGCCGGGTGTCAGCCCCAGGGCCTCCACCACCTGCTCCTTGATGGGCTGGACGAACTTGGCGATGCCGCCCACGATCTCCCGGTTCTCGTCGTAGCGGAACCAGTAGGCTTTTTCCCCGGCCTGCACCTCCACGTCGGCGCACAGCTTGTCGATCTGCTTGCGGGTGCCCTCGAACCCGGTGACCACCACGGCCTTGACGGTGTTCCCCTCGAAGGGCCCAAAGCCGCACCCGGCCAGCGGGGCGGTGGCGTCCTGGATCAGCAGGTCGATGCGCAGGTCGGGCTTGTCGGTGCCGTAGAGCTCCATGGCGTCGTTGAACTTGATGCGGCGGAAGGGGGCAGGGGTGACCCGGCTGCCGTAAATGCCGTATTTCTCAAAGACAGGCACCAGCACCCGCTCCAGCACGGACAGCACGTCGTCCTGGGCGGCGAAGGACATCTCCATGTCCAGCTGGTAGAACTCGCCGGGGGTGCGGTCGCCCCGGGCGTCTTCGTCCCGGAAGCAGGGGGCAATCTGGAAGTACTTGTCGAAGCCGGAGGCCATCAGCAGCTGCTTGAACTGCTGGGGGGCCTGGGGCAGGGCGTAGAACTTGCCGGGGTGCTTGCGGGAGGGTACCAGGTAGTCCCGGGCCCCCTCGGGGGAGGAGGCGGTGAGGATGGGGGTGGTGATCTCCAAAAAGCCCTCGCCGATCATGGCGGCGCGGAGGGCGGCCACCACGTTGGAACGCAGGATGATGTTGCCCTTGACCTCGGGGTTGCGCAGGTCGAGGTAGCGGTATTTGAGCCGGGTGGCCTCGTCCGCCTCCCGGGAGCGGTTGATGGGGAAGGGCAGCTCATTGTGGCGGCAGCGGCCCAGCACCTCGATTTTGGAGGGCACCACCTCAATGTCGCCGGTGGGCAGCTTGGGATTCTTGCTGTCCCGCTCCCGGACGGTGCCCTCCACCGAGATGGTGGACTCCTTGTTCAGCTCCTTGACGGCGGCCATCATGTCCTCGGTCTCGATGACCACCTGGGTGGTGCCATAGAAGTCCCGGAGCACCACGAAGGCCAGGTTCTGCCCGACCTCACGGACGTTCTCCATCCAGCCGACCAGCTTGACCTGCTGGCCCACGTGTTCCATGCGCAGATCGCTGCAGGTGTGTGTGCGTGATTGAACCATGTGTATCATCTCCTGATTTTATTCTATATCGGTGTTGAAAAAGTCAGAGTCAATAGATTTAATTTCATAGCGTGCGATGGGCGAGACTCCGACATTGTACTCTATCATGAGTTTTGTGAGTCGTTCGCCGTCTACTAAAACGATATGTTGCTTTTCAGCGGATGCTTTGGCTCCATCAGAGAATTGAGCAGTAGTGATAAAGAGTCCTTTTCCTGCTCCGACATCTTGAAGAGCTCCGGAGAATTTTTGTATTTCGGGCCGTGAAACTGATTTTTCTGGATCCCATCGTTTGGCTTGAATGTAAATTTGATCAAATCCCAGTTTATCCTCTCGGATAATCCCATCAATGCCGCCATCTTTTGTTCTTTGTGTGACATGCCCAGCATCTGTTAGAGATCCTCCATACCCCATTTTTAGAAGGAGATCAACAACTAATTTTTCAAAGAAATCTGAATCCTTTTCCATAATTGCAGAGAGAAGTTCATCCGCTAGATTTTGGTTAATGGATACTACGGCTTGCTCAATTAGATCATTTGGTGTTTCACCAGCAGAAATATTATTTTCGGTTGTTTTATTGCTATCTTTTTGAATGGTAGTGTTGGCATTTTTAGACCTGAATAGTTGAAAAGATGGGTACTTAGATAAATAATTATTATCTAGGACAGGAGGAGGAGCAGAAAGAATGGATTTACCCTCTGTAGTAAGTCTATGATGCCCTCGCTTAACGCTTTCAATCAGACCTGCTTTCCTAAGATAGGTACAAGCCCAAGCAACCCTGTTGATATATACGGAATAGCCACTGCTTAATGTTTGCTGCCGATCTTCTTTTGAAATATTCTCTTTCTCTGCAATTTTGTTCGCTATTTCCAAATTTGTGTGGGGCAGTCCATCTGACAAAGATTCCAAAACTGACATATACAATTCGTCATATTTAGGAAGAGCCATAATTACTTCACCTATCCTCTCCTAAAGTAGTTGTTAGGGAAATTTGTTAAACTGCCGGCTCCTTGATGGGTGCGGCGTCCCTAACCGCCTCCAGCGCCGCCAGCACAGCCTGCGCCGCTTCGTCCATGTCCAGCAGTTTCTGCTCGCCGGAGCGCATATCCTTCAGCGACACCTTGCCCTGGGCGATCTCGTCCTCCCCCAGGAAGGCGGCGAAGGGCACGCCCAGCCTGTCGGCGTAGGTCATCTTCTGCTTGAACTTCTTCTGCTCGGTGTAGAGCTGGGCCCGCACCCCGGCCTGGCGCAGGCTGGTGGCAAAGGCGATGGCGGGGGAGAGGTCGTCCGTCATGGGCAGGATGAGCACGTCGGCGGGGGCGGTGTTGAGCTGGTCGTTGAGGTAGCCCTGTTCCTCCAGCACGTAGAACAGCCGGGTCAAACCGATGGAAATCCCGACGCCGGGGAGTTGTTTATCGGTGTAATATTCCGCCAAGTTGTCATACCGTCCCCCGGAGCAGATGGAGCCGATCTCCGGATGATCCAGCATGGCGGTTTCGTACACGGTGCCGGTGTAGTAATCCAGCCCCCGGGCGATGGTCAGATCCACAGTGAAGTGATCCTCGGGCACGCCGAAGGCGGCCAGGTATTTGACCACCGTGTTCAGCTCGTCCAGGCCCTGGTCGAAGGTCTCGTTCTGCCCCCGGTATTCCTCCAGGGCATTTAAGACCTCATGATTACTTCCCGTAATGGAAATGAACTTCAACACCTCGTCCACGGCGTCCTGATCCATGCCGATTTCATCGTAGAGCATCAGCCCAACCTTTTCGGCGCCGATCTTGTCCAGCTTGTCCACCACCCGCATGATGTCCCCGGCCCTGTGGTCCCAGTGGATAAGCTGATAGAACCCGTTGAGGATCTTGCGGTTGTTCACCCGGATCTGGAACCGCTTCAGCCCCAGGGAGGTGAAGGTTTGGTAGATGACGGCGGGGATCTCCGCCTCGTTGACGATGTCCAGCTTGCCGTCGCCAATGACGTCGATGTCCGCCTGGTAGAACTCCCGGAACCGGCCCCGCTGGGCCCGCTCGCCCCGGTAGACCTTGCCGATCTGGAACCGGCGGAAGGGGAACACCAACTCGGCGTAGTGGAGCGCCACGTACTTGGCCAGCGGCACGGTGAGGTCGAACCGCAGGGACAGGTCGGAGTCGCCCTTGGTGAAGCGGTAGATCTGCTTTTCCGTCTCGCCGCCCGCCTTGGCCAGCAGCACCTCGCTGGCCTCGATGATGGGGGTGTCCAGGGGGGTAAAGCCGTAAAGGGAATAGGCTTTACGCAGCAGCTCCGCCATCCGCTCGAACTGCGCCTGTCGGGCGGGGAGCAGCTCCATGAACCCGGACAGGGTGCGGGGTTTTTGTTTTGCCATGGTGATTTCTCCTTTCGGTTATGGCCCTACAGGGCCAGCGCCCGGGCCAGGAAGCGGATCACGCGCTCCCGATATTGGCCCAGCATGATGTTTTCCCGCTGGGAATCGTATTGGTTGTTCCCCTCACGGACGAAATAGGTCAGCGTGTTCCGGTTCAGGGAGATGGAGTCCAGGGGCCATCCCTCCAGCCGTTCGCGGGCGGGCTTGTCCACCATATAAAAGGCGCTTTGCCGGGTGGCTTCGCTGTTTTCCATGAAGGAGGATATGGTCCCGTGGTGGTAAACGGCGACCCCGTCCAGATAGTAGGCCAGTACCTTCCCGCCCAGGGAGTGGACCAGCTGGATATAGTATTGGAGCATCTCCTCGTCGTTCATCCGCAGACGTCCGTTTGGGGTCCTGACGTTCAGCCCCGGCTGGCGGCCGTCATCCATGGGCAGGCCGTCGAAGTACAGCCCGGAATCGTTGCAGATCACCGTGTCGAAGTATTTTCCGTAAAACGCGGCTTTGAGGATGGCGTTCTCCTCCGGCGTGGAGCCCCGCTCCTCCGGTTCCTCCATGATGCCCAGGTCTTTCAACGTGCAGAACTCCACGTCATAGCCGGCCAGCAGGGCCTCAAAGCGCCTAACCTTGGACGGGTTGGTAGTTCCGATCAAAATCTTTTTCAACAGACCGCCTCCAGACAGAAAAATGCTCTCCCCCCATAGCCATGGGACGAGAGCACGATCGGATACGTTGTTGTCACGCTGCACCTGCTCGCGACGCGCGGCTTCCCTCCGACTCGGGCTGGTCTTGCCCCGCTGATGCGGGCCTGCGCTCGCCCTCGCTCCAGTCCATCCGCGCTGCTCGCGACGGCTCCGCGCTTCTGTGCATTCAGCGGACAGGATCCGCCCTTTGGCCTTCTGGCGCGGGAAGGGGACCGGCCCGTCTCCGGGCCCGCTCAGCCGGCGTCTTTCCCGTCCCCCTGCCGTAAGCGCTTCCAGCCAAGGCGCTTTTCTCTGTCCGGCGGCGTGGATGGTACTCATCCGGCCTCAACGCGGCTATTCAGTTTGTGGTCAAACCTTCAGCGGGGCGGTGGGGTGGCTGATGAGCCGCCAGTCCAGGTCGCCCCGGTTCAGGCCGTGGATGAGCATTTCGGCGCAGGCGGAGTTGGTGGCGATGGGCACGTTGTGCTGGTCGCACAGGCTGATGATGTTGCTCAGATCCTTCTCCAGCTCGTCGGAGCTGGGGTCGTTGAAGAACAGCACCATGTCGATCTCGTCATAGGCAATGCGGGCGCCGATCTGCTCACAGCCGCCCTGGGTGTGGGCCAGGAACAGCTGGACGGGCAGGCCGGTGGCCTCCGCCACCTGGCGCCCGGTGTTGCTGGTGGCGCATACGGTGTGCTTGGACAAAATGCCGCAGTAGGCAATGCAGAACTGAACCATCAATTCTTTTTTGTTGTCATGGCTCATGAGAGCGATATTCATGCCGATCATCCTTTCTGTGGGGAGGGTTTGACTGTCGGTCAGCGGATGCGGAGCAGGGGCACCCGTTGGCCCAGAAGCCGTTTGGAAATGTTCAGGTAGGCGGGGGCCGCCCCCTTGTAGGAGGACAGCACCAGCGGCACGCCGGCGGCGGTGGCCAGCGTGACGGCGGGATCCTCGGGCACCACCCCCAGCAGGGGCAGTCCGGCGGTATCCATGGCGTGGTCGATGGAGGTGCGCAGCTTGGCGATGAGCCCGGGCTGCACCCGGTTCATCACCAGGTGGAGCTGGGGCAGGGCATGGAGCTCGGCCACGGTGCGCTGGGCGTCCCGCAGGGCGGCGGGGTCCACGGCGGACACCACGATCGCCCGGTCGGCGGCGGATATGGCCAGCTGGAACCCCTCCCCCAGTCCGGCGGGGGAGTCCATGAACACGAAGTCGAAGTACTCTTTGGCCTCGTCCACCAGGTCGCGGAAGCGGTCGCGATCCAGCCCTTCGGCGTTGAGGGGGGCGGTCAGCAGATAAAGCCCCCGGATCTCCGGCTGCTCCACCGCCGCGCTCAGCAGGGAGCAGCGGTAGTCCATCACGTCGGAAAAGTCCATCACCGCCCGGTCGGACATACCCAGGGCCAGATCCAGATCCCGCAGGCCGATATCTACGTCGACGCACAGGACCCGGCGGCCCAGCGCGGCCAGGCAGGACGCCACCCCCGCGGTGAGGGAGGTCTTGCCGGTGCCGCCCTTTCCAGATGTGACCATGACGGCGGTTCCCATGGGACGCCTCCTTCCGATACATTCAAAATAATAGCATGAATTTTTGAAAAAGGCAACAAAAAATCTGGTGTTTGTGAAAAAGATTTTATTATTTTCGCTTTCTGTGTGAAGCAGGAAAACGTGCTCCGATTTCAGAGCGGGGCCTTCTGTATTTTTGCCCAGCGCCTGGGATATTTCGCCGGGGTGGGCCCGGTCTTTTCCACCACCACGACCCGGTGGGCCACGCCGGTGCCCGGGATCGTGTAGTCAAAGCACCGCTCCACCCGGCCCCCCAGGGTCTGGATGGCGGCGCGGGCCCCCTCGATCTCCTCGTCGGATCCGGTGCTTTTCATGGCCAGGAACCGCCCGCCCACCTTGACAAAGGGCAGGCACAGCTCGCACAAGATCCGCAGGTCGGCCACGGCCCGGGCGGCGGCAAAGTCGAACCGCTCCCGGAACGCCGGGTCAAGGCCCGCCTCCTCCGCCCGCCCGTGGACGGTATGGACGCCCTGGATGGACAGCTCCCCGCAGACCTCCATCAGCCAGTCCAGCCGTTTGTTCAGGCTGTCCAGCAGGGTCAAGCCTAGGGAGGGGATCAGCATTTTCAGCACCATCCCGGGGAACCCGGCCCCGGTGCCCACGTCGATGAGGGTTTTTCCGCCCTCCAGCTCGGCGCAGTTCAGCAGGGCGGCGCAGTCCAGCATATGGAGGTTGGCCGCGTCTACGGGGTCGGTGATGGCGGTCAGGTTCATCTCCCGGTTCTTGTCCAGCAGCATCTGGCAGTACCCGTTCATGTTCTGGACGGCATAGGGGTCTGTCCGTTCTGTCAGGCCGTATCTCTCCAGCCCCCGGCGGAGGATGTCCGAAACGGCCCGGATCTCTTGGATATCCATGGCCGTCACCCTCCGAAGGCGGCGATAAGGGCGGGCACGCCCATGGCCAGGCCCAGCACGACCCCGGCGGCGCAGGCGATGAGGGCCAGCACGCCGCCCGCCCGTCCGCCGGGCAGGGCGCCGCTTTTCAGGCGGTGGATGATGACTACCGCCAGCGTGACGCACACCGGGATCAGGAACAGGGGGAAGGTGCCGGGCAGCTCCCGTCCCCCGGTGAACAGGGTGAAATTGAGGATAAACAGCAGCATGAGCATATAGGCCACGCCCATCCAGGCGGCGGCCCGCTTTTCAAAGGAGGCGGGGGAGTAGCTCTCTTTTGTCTGTTCGCTGTCTGACATATCGTTCTCCTTGTCACGGTTTGCCCGCTCGCGACGGCTCAAACGCTTCGTTTCTCCTTCGGCAGATCACGGATTTTGGAAGGGTTCACCCCGGGTTCAAGCCTCGGGGTCGAAGTCGGTTTTGTCATCCTCCGCCCCGGCGATCACTTCTTCGACGGCCGCTTCCACCGCTTCCTCAGCCGCCTCCACTGCTTCCTGGACAGCTTCCGTCAGCGGGGCGTCCACCACGGCGGCCTCCGGCTCGTCGTCGGCGAACAGGGCGCTCTCCTCCCGCTTGGTCTGGAGGGGGGACTTGAAGCCGATGCTGATGTCCAGCGAACCCTTGTCCTCGCCCTCGCCGGGGCGGCGGGTCGCCTGCCACAGCAGGGCGTCCATGGTGGTGCTTTCGGTCTCGTCGTCCTTGTTGACCCGGTAGGGGATCAGGGAGGCGGCCAGAGCGGTGATGCCAAGGACTTTCCAGATGTTTTTCATGGTGTTATTCTCCTTTCAAATTGGGGAACTCAGTGTTTCGGAACCAGAACCTCGACCCCGCCCATATAGGGCCGCAGCACGGCGGGCACCTTGACGGAGCCGTCGGCCTGGAGGTTGTTCTCCAGCAGGGCGATGAGCATACGGGGGGGCGCGGCCACGGTGTTGTTCAGCGTGTGGGGCAGATAGGTGCCCTTCTCGCCCTTGACGCGCATCTTCAGGCGGCGGGCCTGGGCGTCGCCCAGGTTGGAGCAGGAGCAAACCTCAAAATACTTCTTTTGCCGGGGGCTCCATGCCTCGATGTCGCAGGACTTGACCTTCAGATCGGCCAGGTCGCCGGAGCAGCACTCCAGCTGGCGCACGGGGATGTCCATGGAGCGGAACAGCTCCACCGAGTACCGCCACATCTTCTCGTACCAGTCCATGGACTCCTCGGGCTTGCACACCACGATCATCTCCTGCTTCTCGAACTGGTGGATGCGGTATACGCCCCGCTCCTCGATGCCGTGGGAGCCCTTCTCCTTGCGGAAGCAGGGGGAATAGGAGGTCAGCGTCTGGGGCAGCTTGTCTTCAGGGATGATCTGGTCGATGAACTTGCCGATCATGGAGTGCTCGCTGGTGCCGATCAGGTACAGATCCTCGCCCTCGATCTTGTACATCATGGCGTCCATGTCGGTCTGGCTCATGACGCCCTCCACCACGTTGCCGTGGATCATGAAGGGCGGGATGCAGTAGGTGAAGCCCTTGGCGATCATGAAGTCCCGGGCGTAGGCCAGCACGGCGGAGTGGAGCCGGGCGATGTCGCCCATCAGGTAGTAGAACCCGGCGCCGGACACACGGCCCGCCGCGTCCATGTCCACGCCGTCGAAGCGCTCCATGATATCGGTGTGGTAGGGCACCTCAAACTCGGGCGCCGCCGCCTCGCCGAAGCGCTCCACCTCCACGTTCTCGCTGTCGTCCTTGCCGATGGGCACGGAGGGGTCGATGATGTTGGGGATGGTGAGCATGATCTTCCGAATTTCAACGGCCAGCTCATCCTCCAGCTTTTCCAGCTCGGCCAGCCGGTCGGCGTTGGCCTTCACCTGGGCCTTGGCGGCCTCGGCCTCCTCCAGCTTGGAGGGGTCCTTCTTGGCCTGGCCCATGAGCATACCCACCTGCTTGGACAGCTTGTTCCGCTCGGAGCGCAGGTTGTTTGCCTCGGTCATGGCGTCCCGGTTGCGGCGGTCCAGCTCGATGACCTGATCCACCAGGGGGAGCTTCTCGTCCTGGAACTTCTTCTTGATGTTCTCTTTGACCAGTTCCGGGTTCTCCCGGATAAATTTGATGTCTAACATGATTTTATCACCTTTTCATTGTGTTTAGTCGTGGGTTTCGTATACTTCCTGGTTCAATCAGCCAATCGGGATCTCGCCATAGAGATAGCCGCCGGGCAGGTAAAAGGGGAGGCCATACAGGACGTCGACATGACCCTGATCCTCGCTGTAACGGAGTTCCCCGTCCGTTTTGACCACCCAGCCGGACGCTGTGAGGTCTTGGATCAGCCACTCGTACTGCCGGATGGTGTAATCGCTTGCGGTGTCCTGGATGCGCTGGGGATAGCAGTCTCCCCCTGATTCCCCCGACGAACACAGCGGATACCGCTGGTAATTTATCAAGTATTGGGCGGCTACTCCGGGGGCGTCGGCCACATAGCACTCGTCCAGCGCGCACCAGAGGATGCCCAGCGCGGCCATGTCGGGGTATTGCTCCGGGACCCATTGATCGGGAAAGACCCGATATGACGCATCGGGAATTT
>CAZCFU010000040.1:0-10010 GCA_964498005.1 uncultured Oscillospiraceae bacterium
TTCATCATGAACAGCCGGGATATGTGCATGAACGACCTCATCCCGGAGCTGATTGCCGCCGGGGTGGATTCCCTGAAGATCGAGGGCCGGGCCAAGAGCGCCTATTACGCCGCCATGACCACCGCCGCCTACCGCCACGCCGTGGACGCGGCGGCGCGGGGCGTGCCGATGGATCCAATATGGCGGGCGGAGGTGGACAAGGTGAGCCACCGGCACTACTCCACCGGCTTCTGGTTTGGCCAGCCGGGGCAGTACACCGACTCCGCCCGGTACGTCCGGGACTGGCAGGTGCTGGCCATTGTCACACACTGCGACGCTCTGGGCAGCGCCACCCTGTCCCTGCGCAACAAGTTCGCCGCCGGGGACGAGATCGAGGTGGTGGGGCCGGACGTGCCCGCCTTTGCCATGACCGCCCCCATGATGCGGGACATGGACGGCTTTGACCTCAGCGAGCCCAAGCGGCCTCAGATGGAGTTCCGCATGAAGCTGCCAAGGGCCGTGCCGCCGCTGTCCATTGTCAGGGCGTGCAGACCGAGTTCATAAAACATCTGCCTGGGCAGCTGCCCAGGCAGATTGCTATATGGGCTTTCATGGGCATACTATGGTTACGTACGCAAAACTCTGAAAGGGGGCCCCGCCATGCTTGACGCCATCCTGCGCCGCCTCATCCCCAACGATGGCCAGTTCAACACTCCCGATGTCCGGGAGCGCTGCGGCCTGCTGGCCGGAGGGGTGGGGCTGGGGCTCAACATCCTGCTCTTCGCCGTCAAACTGTGCGCCGGGGTGCTCACCGGGGCCATCTCCGTCACCGCGGACGCCTTCAACAACCTGTCCGACGCCGCCGGGTCGGCGGTGACCCTGGCGGGCTTCAAGCTGGCCTCCCAGCGGGCGGACGAGCGCCACCCCTTTGGGCACGGCCGCATCGAGTACCTGGCGGGGCTAGGGGTGTCCCTGCTCATCCTGCTGGTGGGGGTGGAGCTGGGCCGCGGCTCCCTGGAGAAGATCTTTCACCCCGAGGAGACCGCCCTCACCCCCCTGGCCGTCTGCCTGCTGCTGGTTTCCATCGCGGTGAAGCTGTGGATGGGCTGGTTCTACGCCGCCCTGGGAAAGCGGATCGACTCCTCCACCCTGTCCGCCGCCGCCATTGACGCCCGATCCGACGTGCTGGCCACATCGACGGTGCTGCTGGGTCTGCTGGCCTCCCGGCTGTTCCAGATCCGGCTGGACGGCTGGCTGGGACTGCTGGTGGCGGCGTTCATCCTGCGCTCCGGCTGGGGCGCGGCCAGGGACACCCTGGATCCCCTGCTGGGCACGCCCCCCGACCCTGCCATGGTGGCGGACATTGAGGCGCTTATCCTCAGCCACCCGCAGATTTTAGGAGTTCACGACCTGGTGATCCACGACTACGGCCCCGGGCGGCGGATGATGAGCGTCCACGCCGAGGTGCCCGCCGACGGCTCCCTGGTGGAGCTTCACGCCGTCATCGACCGGGCGGAGCGGGAGCTGGGGTCACGGTTCGGCCTGGAGGCGGTGATCCACCTGGACCCGGTGGAGCGGGGCGACCCCCGCTCGGATCGGCTGCGCGCCCTGGCGGAAGAGCTGGCCCTGGAGCTGGATCCCGCCGCCACCGTCCACGACTTTCGCCGGGTTGGGGACGGGCAGATATCCTTTGACGTGGTGGTGCCCTACGACGTGGCCCTGTCTGACGAAGAGGTTCGGCGGGCCTTGACGGAAAAGCTGCTTGCCCGGGAGCCTGAGTGCTCCCCCGTCATCGGGGTGGATCGGTCGTATGTGCTTTAATTTCGGTTTGTTTACAAATAACTATGGAAATCCGACGCGGTTCGCACTATAATGGGAACGAGTTATTTCACTACCAAATGAAAGGGTGGTTCTGATGCCCCGCAGCATTCTCATCGTAGAGGACGACAAGAACATCGCCGACCTGCTCCGGCTGTATTTGGAGAAGGAGGGCATGATCTGCCATGTGGCCGGGGACGGCCTGGAGGGGCTGGAGAAATTCCAGGCCGTCCAGCCTGACCTGGTCATGCTGGACATCATGCTGCCCTCCATGGACGGCTGGTCTGTGTGCCGGAAGATCCGGGAGACGTCCAAGACCCCCATCATCATGCTCACCGCCAAGGGCGAGCTGGAGGACAAGGTGTCCGGATTGGAGATGGGCGCCGACGACTATATCACCAAGCCCTTTGAGACCAAGGAGGTGCTGGCCCGCATCCACGCGGTCCTGCGCCGGTACGGCGAGGAGGAACAGCCGGAAAAGCGCCTGAACTTCGACAAGCTGGTGGTGAACCTGGATTCCTACGAGCTGCTGGTGAACGGCAAGCGGGTGGACACCCCGCCCAAGGAGCTGGAGCTGCTGTTCCACCTGGCCTCCTCCCCCAACCGGGTATTCACCCGCAATCAGCTGCTGGACGAGGTGTGGGGCTTCGACTACTTCGGCGACAGCCGCACGGTGGACGTACACATCAAGCGCCTGCGGGAGAAGCTGGAGGGCGTGTCCGAGCGCTGGAGCCTGAAAACCGTGTGGGGCGTGGGCTATAAATTCGAGGTGGTAGACGCTTGAAAACCATGTATGGGCGGCAGTTCGCCACCATGGTGGGCATGGTGCTGCTGTCCTTCCTGATGCTGGGGGCCTCCTTTGCCACCCTGAGCTATCAGTACACCATCCGGGAGAAAAAGGACACTCTGGAGCGCAACGCCAGGTACATCGCCCAGTTCACCTCCAACTCCCTCCGGACCGGGGATGAGACGGTGTGGAGGACCTCCGATTTCCAGAGCTACCTCAACTCGGTGGCCCTGGTGTCCGACACTCACATTATGGTAGCTACTCCAGAAGGAGTAGTAGTCTACGCCACCCAGGGCGGCAGCGCCCTGCCTGCCCTGCAGTACGCCGCCCTGCCCCGGATACTGACCGAGCAGATGGCGGCGGGCTCCCGCTACGTGGGCATGACCACCCTGGACGGGCTGTATGACGAGGCCAGATACCTGGTGGGCCTGCCCATCACCAGCGCCCAGGGATACCTTCAGGGCTTGGTGCTGGTGTCCTCCTCCGCGTCCACCATCAGCGGTGTGTGGCGGGATCTGTCCGGCATCCTGCTGGTCACCGCCCTGGCGGTCATCCTCATCGCCGCCATCATCAGCTCGGCGACCAGTATGCGCCAGTCCCAGCCCATCAAGGAGATCGCCGCCGCCGCCCGGCAGTTCGGCCTGGGCCAGCTGGACGTGCGGGTGGATGTGGGCAATCGCCGGGACGAGGTGGGCGAGCTGGCCGAGGCGTTCAACGCCATGGCGGAGTCCCTGTCCAAGAGCGAACAGCGGCGCAGCGAGTTCATCGCCAACGTGTCCCACGAGCTGAAAACCCCCATGACCACCATCGCCGGCTTTGCCGACGGCATCCTGGACGGCACCATCCCCCCGGATCAGGAGCGGCACTACCTGGAGATCATCTCCTCCGAGACCCGCCGCCTGTCCCGGCTGGTGCGCTCCATGCTGGATCTGTCCCGGCTCCAGTCCGACGAACGGGCCGCCCAGCAGCAGTTCGACATCTGCGAGACCCTGGTGCGGGCCCTGGTCACCCTGGAGCGCAAGGTGAACGCCAAGCACCTGGAGGTGGACGCACAGCTCCCCGACGACGGGCCCATCCCCGTCTGGGGCGACCAGGACGCCATCACCCAGGTGTGCTACAACCTGCTGGACAACGCCATCAAGTTCTCCAAAGAGGGGGGCGTGCTGGGCCTGGGGGTCACCGCGAAGGGCGCCAAGGCCACCGTCACCATCAGCAACCAGGGGGAGACCATTCCCCCCGAGGAGCAGCAGCTGGTCTTTGACCGGTTCCATAAGACCGACCACTCCCGCAGCGCCGACCGGGACGGGGTGGGTTTGGGTCTGTATATCGTAAAAACCATCCTCAACAGCCACAAGGAAAGCATTGTCTGCACCAGTGAGGACGGGGTGACCAAATTCGTGTTTACGCTGACGAGAGCGTAGAAAAGGGGTGCTTCCCATGGACAACTATCTTCACTACCGCTGGCCCAAGGGCCCCGGCGCGCAGCCGCCCCCGGTGCCTTCCCCCCAATCCCCCCCGCCCAGGCAGAAGCCCAAGCGCGGCATCCGCCGCTGGCTGGTGTCCATCGTGTGCGTCCTGCTGTGCCTGTCCCTGCTGGGCGGAACCAGCTTTTGGGCGGTGAGCCGCATCGCCGCCCTCATTGCCGAGGCCGAGCGGGAGCAGCCCGCTAAGGATCCCTCTCCCCGGGTCAGCCAGTCCGTGTCCGCCGAATCCGACTGGACCCAGGACGACCTGCCCTGGGGCAAGCCCGACCCATCCGTCTCCCTGTCCGTCCAGCCCGCCGGGGCCGCCCTGTCCCCCAACCAGATCTATGCGGAGGCGCTGCCCAGCCTGGTGGTGGTGGAGGCCGCCCACAAATCCGAGGGCCCCATGCGGGCCCAGGGCTACAGCATGGGCACCGGGGTCATCGTCACCGGCTCCGGCTATGTGCTCACCAATTATCACATCATCGACGAGGCCGTCAGCATCCAGCTCCGGCTGCTGACCGACACCAACAACGCCTACGACGCCCTGGTCATCGGCTTTGACGAGGAATTCGACATCGCCGTGCTGAAGTTCGACCCGGACGGCGCGCGGCTCATCCCCGCCCAGCTGGGCGACTCCGACAGCCTGATGGTGGGCGACTGGGTGTACGCCGTAGGCAACCCCATGGGCTATCTGCTGGGCTCCATGTCGGCGGGCATCGTGTCCGCCCTGAACCGGGACGAGGCCGAGTCGGGCGGCGCCCTGGGCCTCATCCAGACCGACGCCGTGCTGAACCCCGGCAACTCCGGCGGCGCGCTGCTCAACGAATCCGGCCAGGTGGTGGGCATTACCTGCGCCAAGATCACCGGCGTGATCCGGGAGGACGGCGAGCCCATCGACGACGCCGTGGTGCTGGAGGGCATGGGGCTCGCCATCCCCATGACCGACGCCATCCCCTTTGTCAACCACATCCTGGCCACCGGCGAGAGCTGGCGGCCCACCATGGGCATCCTCTGTTACGCCGCCACCGTGGACGGACGGCAGGGCATCCAGGTGTCCGAAGTGACCGGCGAAGCCGCCCGGGCGGCCGGGCTGAAGAAAAACGACCTCATCCTGTCCGCCAACGGCTCCCCCGTCACCTCCCTGGTGGAGCTGAGAAGGGTGCTCTACCGCACCGGCGTGGACGGGGAGCTGACCTGCACCGTCCTGCGGGGCGGCAAGGAGCTGGAAATCTCCTTCCGCCTGGTGGACGGCTCCGAGCAGGATTAGGGGCGCGGCGGTATGGAACGAGAACAAGTAGCCGCCCTGCTGGCCCGGGCCGAGGGCCACATCTCCGGCGAGGAGATGAGCCGCGCCCTGGGGGTCACCCGGGCGGCGGTATGGAAGGAGATCGAGGCGCTGCGTCAGGCGGGCTGGCCCATTGAATCCTCCACCCGGAAGGGCTACCGGCTGGCGGGGCCGCCCCCGGCCCTGTCCGCCCCCTACATCTCCGCGCAATTGGGCAAAGACGGTCTGTTTGCCGGGAAGGTGCAAGTGGAGCCCATCGTGGACTCCACCAACACCCGGCTGAAGGCCATGGCCCACTCCACCCCCACCGGCTCCGCCCTGCTGGCCGAGGAGCAGAGCGGGGGCCGGGGCACCCACGGGCGCTCCTTCCAGTCCCCAAAGGGGGACGGGCTGTACCTGTCGGTGCTCATCCGGCCCCATGTGGGTCTGGACGACCTGCTCACCCTGACCGGCTGGGTGGCGGTGGCCGCCCGGGAGGGCGTGGAAAAAGCCTGCGGCGCGCCCGTGGATATCAAGTGGCTCAACGACCTCTACCTCAACGGGAAAAAGCTGTGCGGCATCCTCACCGAGTTTGCCCTGCTGGCGGAGAGCGGCGAGCCGGACTACGTGGTCATCGGCATGGGGGTCAACATGAACCAGACCGCCGCCACCTTCCAAGCCCAGGGGTTGGAGGACGTGGCCACCTCCCTGGCCATGGAGGGCTACCCGGTGGAACAGAACCACCTGGCGGTGTGCCTGCTGGAGGCGCTGGATCAATTGAACCGGGACTTCCCCGCCAAACGGGCGGACTACCTGGAGCGCTACCGCGCCCACTGTATCACCCTGGGCCGGAGGGTCAGCTTCGACGGCGAGGGGACGCTCCAGACCGGGACCGTTACCGGGGTGGACGGCAGGTTCGCCCTGCTGGTGGATGGGGACGACGGGAAAGAGCATACCGTGTCCTCCGGGACGGTGAAAATGATATAAAAAATCCCCCCTTGCGGTGCAAGGGGGGATTTTTACGTTTACTCGAAGCTGTCCAGGAGGTTCTTAAGGCTGTCCGCCATCTCCTCCTGGGTGGCCGTCGTACCTAAGGCGGACGCGTTATACAGGATGCCGTCCTTCATAAAGTGGCCTGTGCAAGCGGCGTCGGGGTGCTCCTCCAATCCGAGATATTTGACCATTTCGGCGATACAGCCGTTGGCCATGGAGTAGCTTCCCATCGCTTCCAATCTGCCCTCGGCGATCCCAACCCCGCCGGAAACCTCTTCGCCCCGCCAGTGCTCCGTTTGGATCGTGATAGATACCTCCGCCTGGCGGCTGATGCTGATACTGTTGATATGGATACCCCAAAGCCGATCCGTCTCCACATGGTACAAATCAACGTAAATGGGCTCCTCCCAGCCACGGCCCCCGTTCGGCCAGACAACGGGGATATCCTTCCCGATAAACGCCCGCACCTCATCCCAGGTGGCAAAGCATAGCTGAACCACAGGGCCGTCCCGCCCTTCGCTGGCCTCATTAAGGGCGGGGCTGAACTCGTCAAGGGGGTACTTGGTCATCAGGGCGCCGCCCACATAATATCCGTCGTCCTCCACCTGGACGGTCAGCCGCGCAATCAACTGACTCACCACCTCCGGGTTGGCCGCCACCGCCGTCCCTGCCAGCGCCAGGCACAGCGCCGCCGCGATCAGCCCCGCCCGCAGGGGGCGGACACTCCGCCGCTTGGCGGGCTTTTGCCCCTGCTGTTCCATTAAATTGTTCATCATTCGCTCCTTTGCTTCATCCGAAAACCGCAGGCCGTCCAGCGCCTCCCGGTAGTCCTGTTCAAGTCGCTTCATATTCCCTGCCTCCTAACATGGCCCGTAATTTTTTCCTGCCCCGGCTGAGATGGGCGGACACCGCCGCCTCGCTCCGCCCCGTCAGGGCGGCGATCTCTTTCACCGAATACCCCTCGTAATAAAAGAGGTAAATCGCCTCCCGGTATTTCCCCGGCAGCTCCATCACCGCGTCCAGAACATCCGACCGGGGCGGCTCCGGGGCCGCCGCCTCCGCCACGTCTTCCAGGGGCACGGCCCTGCGCCGGAAGGCCCGCAGCTCGTCCTTGCAGGCGTTGATGGTGGTACGGATGACCCACGCCTTCTCGTGTTCGGGGCCGTCAAAGACCTCGTCCCCAATGAGCAGCTTGAGCAGCACCGTCTGGCAGATGTCTTCCCCGTCCTGAGTGGACTTGAGGTAGGTATAGCTCAGCCGCAGGATCAGGTCGGAGTAGGCGTCCACCAGCCGCTGGGCCTCCTGTTGGTCTCGTTTCATGTGGTTCTCTCCTTCAAAGGCGCCTTCACTGACAATACGAATGACAGGGGCAGATCCTGACAGGGGGGCAAAAATATTTTCGCCGCCCGCCCCAGCCTTAACAAAGCCGCAAATCCTTCCGATATATTCCATATAGTAATGGGAACGAAAGGAGCGGTCAACATGGAACTGCGGGCCACCCGGGAAATGCGGCGGAATGAACAGCTTTCCAAGGCCATGGCGAAAAAGGCGGACACATCGGACAACCCCGCCAAGGCCCAGACCCCCCAGAGGCAGGAATCTGCCGACAAGCTGACCTTGTCCCGGCAGGCGCTGGCGTTTTTTGAGGAGCAAAACCGGCTCCGGCAGGCGGAGGAACAGCGCCGCACGGCCCAAAAGCAGAGCGGCAGCAGTGAGCTGGATCTCCTGGAAAAGGCGCTGGACGTCCAGGATAAATGCCTGAAAATCGCCGCGTCCATCATGAAGGGCAACCGGGTGCCGCCGGAGGATCTGGAGTACCTGATGAACAACGACCCGGAGGGCTACAAGCTGGCCATGGCCCTGCGCCGGGAGAACCCCGACCCGGAGGACGAGAAGAGCGTGCTGGACGACGAGGATAAAAACGGCGGCTCCACCGACAGGGCAGACAGCGGCGGGGATACGCCCAGCGTTTCCGAGGCCGAGGCATCTTCCGGCGGCGGGGATGCCTCGTCGGCGGAGTGAACGTCGAAATTTACGGGAGGAATGCAGGATGTGCCTGATCTGTGACCGGATCGAAATGATCAAACGTGGGGAAAACCCGTATTTTGTCAAGGAGCTTGACACAGGCTACGTGGTGATCGGCGATAACCAGCATTTCCATGGCTATACGCTGTTTCTATACAAATCCCACGAAAACAAAACAGAGCTGTTCCATCTTGACCACGACGAAAAGATGAGGTTCCTGGAGGAGATGTCCATCGTCGCCCAGGCGGTTTCCAACGCGTTTGGGGCGGAAAAGATGAATTATGAGCTGCTTGGAATGGGGGACGCCCACCTCCACTGGCATTTATACCCGAGGGTGGCCGGGGACATCGAACACTACGGAAACAACGGCAAAGGCCCAGTCTGGTGGTATCCCATGGAAAAAATGTATTGCGACGACAACCGCCCAACAGAGCATGAACTGTCGGAGATGAAGCAAAAACTACTTTCGGAACTGAATAAACTGCTGTAAACAAAAAGCCCCCTGCCCAGCAAAGCTGGACAGGGGGCTGAATTTATAGCACAACCAATTCACCGTCCCGCGCGTCCACGGTGAGGGTGGAGTCGGGGGCGGTCTCCCCGGCGATGATCTTTCGGCCCACCAGATTCTCCACGGTGTGCTGGAGGTACCGGCGCAGGGGCCGTGCCCCGTACATGGGGTCGTAGGCGGCGTCCAGGATGAGGGACTTGGCCCCGTCCGTCAGCTCGACTTTCAACCGCTTGTCCGCCAGGCGGCGGTTCAGCCCCGCCAGCAGCAGGTCGATGATGTGGTAAATATTATCCCTTGTCAGCGGCTTGTAGAACACGATCTCGTCCAGCCGGTTGAGGAACTCGGGCCGGAAGGAGCGCTTCAAGAGCTCGTCCACCTGGGCCCGGGCCTCGCCGCTCACCTCGCCGTCCGGGCCGATGCCGTCCAGCAGATACTGGCTGCCCAGGTTAGAGGTCAGGATGATGACGGTGTTCTTGAAATCCACCGTCCGGCCTTGACTGTCCGTAATACGCCCGTCGTCCAAAACCTGGAGTAATACATTGAACACGTCCGGGTGGGCCTTCTCCACCTCGTCGAACAGGATGACGGAGTAGGGGTGGCGGCGCACCGCCTCGGTGAGCTGGCCGCCCTCCTCATAGCCCACGTACCCCGGAGGGGCCCCGATGAGCCGGGACACGGAGAATTTTTCCATATACTCGCTCATGTCGATGCGCACCAGGTTCTTCTCGCTGTCGAACAGGGCTTCGGACAGCGTTTTTGCCAGCTCCGTCTTGCCCACGCCGGTGGGGCCCAGGAACAGGAAGGAGCCGATGGGCTTGTCGGGGTCGGCGATGCCGGCGCGGCTTCTCAAAATGGCTTCGCTGACCAGCCGCACGGCCTCCTCCTGGCCCACCACGCGCTTATGCAGGATGTCTTCCAGGTGGAGCAGCTTTTCCCGCTCGCCCTCCATCAACTTGGCCACCGGGATGCCCGTCCAGCGCTCCACGATGCGGGCGATCTCCTCCTCGGTCACCTTGTCCCGGAGCAGATTGCGCAGCAGCTTCTCCAGATTGGCGTAGGAGATGACCGCCGGAACCGCTTCCTCCACCAGTTCGGGGGAGGTCTGCTTCAGGTTATCCACCAGGCGGATGGTCTCGGCCCGGTTGAGCAGCTCGTAGGCGTGCTTTTTCA
>CAZCFU010000041.1:0-9981 GCA_964498005.1 uncultured Oscillospiraceae bacterium
CGGTGCCGTAGGTGTTCTTGGCCTCGCCGGGGGTGAAGCAGGTCTGGCCGAACAGGGCGGCCTGCTGGTCGCCGGCCGCGCCCGCGATCTTGATGGGGCCGCCGAAGAACTGGGGATCGGCCTCGCCGTACACGCAGCTGGAGGGCTTGGGCTCGGGCAGCATGGACTTGGGAACGTTCAGGATTTCCAGAATCTCGTCGTCCCACTTCAGCTCGTTGATGTTGAACAGCATGGTGCGGGCGGCGTTGGAGTAGTCGGTGACATGGACGCGGCCCTTGGTCAGCTTCCAGATCAGCCAGGTCTCCACGGTGCCGAACAGCAGCTCGCCGTTTTCGGCCTTCTCACGGGCGCCGGGGACGTTCTCCAGCAGCCAGCGGACCTTGGAGCCGGAGAAGTAGGCGTCGATCTCCAGGCCGGTCTTGGCGCGGATCTTGTCGACCAGGCCCTTCTCCTTCAGGGAGTCGCAGTACTCGGAGGTGCGGCGGCACTGCCACACGATGGCGTGGTGGATGGGCTCGCCGGTGTTCTTGTCCCACACGATGGTGGTCTCGCGCTGGTTGGTGATGCCGATGGCGGCGATGTCCGCGGCGGTGACGTTCAGGTTCTTCATGGCCTCCTGAGCGACCTCCAGCTGAGTGGACCAGATCTCCTCCGCGTCGTGCTCGACCCAGCCGGGCTTGGGGAAGTACTGCGTGAACTCCTTCTGAGCCACACTGCACATCTCGCCCTTCTCATTGAACAGGATGCAGCGGTTGCTGGTGGTGCCGGCGTCCAGCGCCATGACGTACTTTGCCATACTCGTGTTCCTCCTTTAAAATTAAGTCGTATTTGTGAAAGCAGGCCGTTCGCTCCTGCCAGTTCCGGCTCCGGGCGGGAAAGCCGCGCCCGGTTCCGAAAATACACTTCGCTGAATTTTATTATAGCGGCTGGTTGGGAAAAAATCATTCGACAACCTGAGCCGATTGTATGAATTTTATAATTTTTATTTGGTCACACGGTTTGCTTTGTACAAATTGTCAACATCCTGCCGGTCAGCCCGCCCGGACCTGGAGGCACAGCTCCTCCGCCGGACGCAGCACATCCAGCAGCCCGTGGAGGCAGCAGCGCACCTCGCCCCAGTCCAGCGCCTTGCGGGAGACGCACAGCTCGACGAAATAGCCCACCAGGGCCTTGGTGTGGTAGTTCACCACAAACGCCTGCTGCCGGGGGAGCGTCTCCGGGTCGTCGGTCAGGAACAGCAGGCGGCTCACCCGGGGCCGCACCAGCCCCTCGCAGAAATCCCGCGCCAGCTCCGGGTTGGAGGCAGCGAACACCCGGCGGTAAAACGCCCGGTCCTCCTCGATCAGCGCCAGCACCCGCAGGCACCACTCCTCAAAGTCCTGCTCCGGATCCTCCCGGAGTGGGTCGCCCAGCTGCCGCTCGCAGATCCAGGACAGCACGTCATAGATGTCCTGGAAATGGTAGTAGAAGCTCTGCCGCTTCATCTGAGCGCTTTCCATCAGATCCTGCACGGTGATCTTACTCAGGGGGCGCTGGCACATCAGCTGGCGCAGGGCCCGGGCGATCTTCTGCTTGGTATTACTGCACATTCCGTCAAACTCCTCTCCTCCGGCGCGGCGCGCCAATTTCCCATAACCGCCTGGCTTAATGAATGCGGCGCCCGTCCCATTTTAGAACCAAAAAAGAGCGCAGGAAATACGGCAGCGGTTTCCCACTGTTCGCCCCTGTGCCCCTCATCTCAACGGTTGCTATTCAATTGGCTCCAGCCCTCGGAGGATTTATTGCTATGTATAATCTAGCACATCCGCAAAAGAAAAGCAATCATTTTCCCCTTGCTTCTGTGAAATTCGACAAAGCGCACAAAGCGCACCCTCTATTTTTGAAAAAACAGACAAAAAAGCTCCGCCACCGGGCCCAAAATCCCGGCAGCGGAGCTTTTGCAAAACATTTTGTTAAATTTTTGTCAACAGTGTGGTCAGCTCCGCCATGGTCTTGCCGCCGGGAATGGTGGTATCCCCGTTGAGCACCGTCAGCGGCACCCGCTGGATCTGGTATTTGGACACCAGGTCCGGGTACAGGTTGGCGTCGATCATGTGGGCGGTGACCAGGGGGTTCTCCCAGGCCACCCGCTGGGCGCTCGCCACCAGCTGGGCGCAGTGGTGGCAGGCCAGGGACACGCACACCCGGACGTCTACCGGCTTTTTGATCTTGCCGATGTCCTTCATGGTGGGCTTGTCCAGGGGCTTGGCGGCCCCGCCCGCGCTGAGCAGGGCGGCGGCAAAGCCGGTGATCTCCTTGCCCCCCGGCACGCCGTGAAATACCATGCGGCCAAACGCCTCCCCGGCATAGATCCCGGTGGCGGGCAGCAGGGACGCGTCCAGCAGCCCGTCCGCCTCCGCGTCCTCCCCTGGGCGCAGGAACTTGCGGCTCAGCATGGGGGACAGCCCCGCGATGTGGTTCAGGAACGCCGCCATCTCGCCGCTCTTCTCATCCTCCCCCACCAGGCACACCATGGTGACCGGGGCCGTCAGCCTGTCCAAAAGCTGGGACAGCTGGCCCTCCAGCTCGGGGGCGATCAGCGGGCTCTTGGCGGGGTAGGCATCCGCTTGCAGCGCCATACGCTCCTCACCCCCCTTACAGCAGGCCCACCAGATCCAGGCTGGGGGTCAGGGTCTCCTCGCCGGGGTGCCAGTGGGCGGGGCACACCTGGTCGCCGTGCTCATAGACGAATTTGGCGGCCTGGAGCTTGCGCAGCAGCTCCTCCGCGTTCCGGCCAATGCCCATGTCGTGGATCTCATACAGCGCGATCTTCCCCTCCGGGTCGAGCAGGAAGGTGCCCCGCAGGGCCTGCCCGTCCTCCTCCACCAGCACGCCGAACTGGCGGGCCAGCGCTCCCGCCGGGTCGCCCAGCATGGGGAAGGGGATGGCCTTGATGGTGTCGGAGGCGTCCGCCCATGCCTTGTGGACGAAGTGGGTGTCCTCGCTGACGGAGTAGATCTCGCAGCCCTCGGCTTGGAAGCCGCAGTACCGCTCGGACAGATCCTTCAGCTCGGTGGGGCAGACAAAGGTGAAGTCGGCGGGGTAGAAGAACACCACCGACCAGTGTCCCGTCAGATCCTCTTCGGTAAAGGGGCGGAACTCCCCCTGGTGGTAGCCCATAACGGAAAAGGGCTCCAGCCGCTTGCCGATCATATGCGCCATATCGTATTCCTCCGTATCATCAAAATTTTCGCCGGTCTTATCCGGCCATTTTCATACAACTTTGGTGTAAGAATACCAGATTTTTTCCGCCTTTGCAAGCATATTTCCCAAAACCTTGCCTCTCCCGCCCATCCCGTTCAACAAATTGGCGGGTTTGTCAAAAATGCCGAAGGCGCCTCTTGTATTTTAGGGGCGCTTGGGCTATACTACTAAATTAGAAAGCAATCCGTTCGCATTGCTGAACCTTGAGCGCCGGAGGGGCGATCCGCCCCGCGGCCCCCGGCGGTTTTGCCATGTCCGCCAACGATATCCACACCATGTGAAGGAGGAATCACACCATGGAAAAGAAGCCGAGCAAGATCAAGAGCAGCCTGGGCATCACCAACATGAACGGCATCACCAGCGACGACGACCGCAGCTGCGCCCTGAACGACATGAACTGCCTGGAGGGCCAGGGGGAGCAGGGCTTCTCCCTCACCGACATGAACGCCGTGGCCAAGGACGAGGACACCAGCTGCAGCCTGGACGACATGAACTGCGAGGGCAAGTAACCTCCAAACGCCCGTCTAAAAAAGCCGTACAGGCATGGAAAGCCCCCGCCAATCCCTTTGGACGGCGGGGTCCACACCGCGCCATACGGCTTTTTTCATTTTTCGCGGTCCGGGTCACATCCGCCACACGTCCCGGCTGGTGGCGGACACCGCCATGGCCCCCGCCGACAGCGCCGCCATCACGTCCTCCTTGTCCTTGATGAGCCCCCCGGCCAGCAGGGGGATGCGGGTGGTCTGGGTGATGCGGCGGATGGTCTTGGGCATGACGCCGGGCAGCACCTCGATGAAGTCGGGGCGCACCGCCTCCAGCTTGTCGATGCCCGCCAGCGCCATGGAGTCGATGACGAACAGCCGCAGCACGGTGAACATCTTCAGCTCCCGGGCCCGCTTGATGAAGTTGGGCTTGGTGGAGATGATGCCGTCCGCCCGGGTGTTGGCGCGGAGGAAGTCCACCACGATCTCCTTGCTGGAGGAAAGGCCGCCCACCAGATCCGTGTGGATCATGACGATCTTTCCGCCGTCCTTGGCGCGGGCCACAATGTCCGCGATGGAGCACAGGTCGCCGAACAGCAGGAACACCACCTGGATATTGTCCAGCGTGAGGCACTCCTCCAGTTGGTCCATGTCCTTCACCGCCGCGATCACCGGCGAGGCCAGCACCGCGTCATAAAAGCGTTGATCCACAGCCGCAAAGCTCCTTTCCGCCGGGGCCCCCGGCCTGTTTGGCTCTTATTATACCCGGTTTCCCCATATTCCGCAACGCTTTTCCCCTCAAATTTCCCAACCTGACCGATTATTTTATAAAAGGAGTGTGTCAACATGAAGAAGTTCATCAACGCGGTGGAGCAGGTAGAGGATCAGATGATCCAGGGTATGGTCAAAGCCTATCCCCAGTATGTGAAGAAGCTGGACTGCGGCAACGTCGTCGTCCGCACCAACAAGAAGGAGGGCAAGGTGGCCCTCATCAGCGGCGGCGGCAGCGGCCACGAGCCCGCCCACGGCGGCTACGTCGGCGAGGGTATGCTGGACGCGGCCGTGGCCGGCGCCGTGTTCACCTCCCCCACCCCCGACCAGGTCTATGAGGGCATCAAGGCCATCGCCACCGACGCGGGCGTGCTGATGGTCATCAAGAACTACACCGGCGACGTGATGAACTTCGAGATGGCCGCCGACATGGCCCGGGACGAGGGCATCAAGGTGGCCCAGGTGGTGGTCAACGACGACGTGGCCGTGAAGGACAGCCTGTACACCGTGGGCCGCCGGGGCGTGGCGGGCACCGTGTTCGTCCACAAGATCGCCGGCGCCATGGCGGAGACCGGCGCGGATCTGGACGCCGTCCAGGCCGTGGCCCAGAAGGTTATTGACAACGTGCGCACCATGGGCGCGGCCATCGAGCCCTGCACCGTCCCCGCCGCGGGCAAGCCCGGCTTCGAGCTGGCCGAGGACGAGATGGAAGTGGGCATCGGCATCCACGGCGAGCCGGGCACCCACCGGGAGAAGATCAAGACCGCCGACGAGATCACCGACCTGCTGCTCGCCCAGATCCTGGCCGACATCGACTACACCGGCAGCGAAGTGGCGGTGATGGTCAACTCCTCCGGGGCCACCCCGCTGATGGAGCTGTTCATCATCAACAACCGGGTGGCGGACGTGCTGGCCGAGAAGGGCGTCAAGGTGTACAAGACCTTTGTGGGCGAGTATATGACCTCCATCGAAATGGCCGGCTTCTCCATCTCCCTGCTGAAGCTGGACGACCAGCTCAAGGAGCTGCTGGACGCCAAGGCCGACACCCCGGCCTTCAAGGCGTGACCCTCACAGAAAGCGGGAATACCATATGAACACAGAAAAACTGATTTCCACCATCCAAAAGATCGGGGCCAAAATCGAAGAGGAGAAAGCCTTCCTCACCGAGCTGGACAACGTCATCGGCGACGGCGACCACGGCATCAACCTGGCCCGCGGCTTCGGCGAGGTGGAGAAGAAGCTGGACGGCCTGAAGGACAAGGAGCCCGGCGACGCGCTCAAGACCGTGGGCATGACCCTGGTGTCCACCGTGGGCGGGGCCTCCGGCCCCCTGTACGGCACCGGCTTCATGAAGATGGGCGCGGCCCTCAAGGGCAAGGCGGACATCACCGTCCCCGACTTCCTGGAGGGCCTCCAGGCCGCCATTGAGGGCATTATGCAGCGGGGCCGCTCCACAAAGGGTGAAAAGACCATGCTGGACGCCATGATCCCCGCCAAGGAGGCCATCGAGGCCAAGTGGAACGAGAGCCAGGACGCCAAGGCCGCCTTTGCCGCCGGCGTGTCCGCCGCCTGGGAGGGCGTGGAGTTCACCAAGACCATCGCCGCCACCAAGGGCCGGGCCAGCTACCTGGGCGAGCGCTCCATCGGCCACCAGGACCCCGGGGCCACCTCCTTCACCATGCTGCTGGAGATCGTGGCGGGCGAGGTGTGACATGGTTGGATTTGTGATCGTATCCCACAGCGCCAAGCTGGCGGAGGGCGTGGTGGACCTGGCCCGGATGATGGCCAAAACCGCCCCCATGGCCGCCGCGGGAGGGCTGGAGGACGGCTCCTTCGGCACCAGCTTTGAGAAGATCTCCAACGCCATTGACGAGGTGTACTCCGACGACGGGGTGATCCTCCTCATGGACATGGGCAGCGCGGTGATGACCGCCGAAATGGTCATCGAGTCCATGGACGGCCGCAAGCTGGCCATGGCGGACTGCCCCGTGGCGGAGGGAGCTGTCACAGGCTCCATCGACGCCGAGGCGGGCATGACCCTGGAAGAGATCCTGGCCGATCTGGAGCAGGTGGGAACCCTGAAAAAGCTGTAATCACATGGAAAGAAGCCCCGCTTCCCGGCGCGCGCCGGGAAGCGGGGCTTTCTCGTTCGGTTTATGCTTCGGGCGGGATGTCCGATTCTTCCTGTGGCTGCCGGCCCCTTTTCCATCGACGCAGACAGGCCCGCACGGTGAAGAAGAGCAACGCCAGGGCCAGGACGCCCCGGACGACGGCGATGCTTATACCGAATAGATAGCTTCGGTATCCCGGCACGGAAAAATCGTTCAGCGCCGTATACACACGCAGCGCCCGGATCCCGCCCCACAGCCCCCAGGGCGTGACGCTGGTGTAGGGGTTGAGCACCACGCAGCTCCCCAGGCACAGCAGCCACCCGGCGATAAGGAACGGGTGCTTTTTCGCCAGGAGCAGGGGCAGCGACAAAATGACCACCGCTATCCCGGTCATGGGGGCATACCCATATGCGCTCAGATGCCCCAGGAACATCATCAGCGCGCCCACCACAAGGGCTACTGCCCCCACGATTTGAACCGGGCTGAGCCCCTTGCGCTCCACGTAGACGATTTTGGGTCCCGGCCCCGCCGGGGCCGCCTCCGTTTGGGCCGCTTCCGCCTTGAGTGCCTCCCCGTCCCGCACCAGCTCGTCCACGGTGACGCCGAACAGGTCGGCCAGCTTGATCACCTTGTCCAACTCGGGCACCGCCTGGCCCGTCTCCCATTTGCTCACCGACTGCCGGGACACGTCCAGCTTTTCCGCCAGATCCCCCTGGGACAGCTTGCGCTCCCCCCGCAGGGCGGCGATCTTTTCCGCTAAAGTCATGGAATCGGCCTCCTCTTTGGTTTGGACCTCATTTTAGTGATCCTCCGGGGGAAAGGCAACCAATCGGCCTTGGAAATTTTAGCAACTGCTGGTTGCATCCGCCAAAATCACGCGGTTTTTCATTCTTCCAGCGGGCAGGCCAGCATGGCCCCCAGCTCCAGCACAAAGCCCAGGGCGCGGTACATCCCCACATCTCCGGCGGAGCAGCCCACCGTCAGGCTGGCCATGCCCCGCTCCCGGCACCAGTCCTGGGCGGCGCGGGCCAACAGACGTGCCGCGCCCTGGCGGCGGAAGGGGGGCTCCACATAGAAGTCGTCGAACACCCCGGTCTCCCCGCAGGCAAAGGTGGAGAAGCAGGGCGACACCGAGCACATCCCAACGGCCCTCGTCCCCCGCATGGCCAGGAAGAAGGCGATCTTCCCCTCCCGGACGGCGGCGGACAGCCGGGTTTTCTTCTCCTCGGTCAGCGGCTCCTCGCTGATCTCGGCCAGGAAGCTGTTCTCCAGCTTGTACAATTGCCAGAAATCGGGATCAGTGAGCCGCTCCACAGCGATGGGAAGCGGCTCCTCCGGCGGGAGCAACATACAGGGCGTGCCCCACTCGTCCACCCCGTTGGGCAGGAAGCCCAGCGAGGCCCAGAACCGCCGCCGGGGCTCCCCCTCGGCGTTGATCTCAAAGTAGGCCGCGCCTTTTTCACGGGTCCAGTCCAGCAGGGCCTGGGCGCAGGCGCGGCCCGTGCCGCCGCCCCGGTACTCCGGCAGCACCCAGAACTCCATGATGAAGCACTTGCCGTCCTCGCTGGGGTACATGGCGGGCATGGCAAACCCTGCCTCCTGCCCGCCCCGCAGGAGAGCCAGATAGTACAGCGGATCCTTCTCCCGGCGGCGCAGCCCCTCGATGGCTTCGCGGTACTCGTTTCCCAGGAAGTAGTCCAGGTCCTCCGCCCGGTCGGGGTGGTCACCGTCGTCGGGGAACAGGTCCCGTTGGAAATAGGCGTACAGCGCTTCCCAGAAACGGGCGGTCTCTTCTGCTGTGGTCAGTTCTTTGACAGTGATTTGGTCGCTCATTTCGCTGTCCCTCCTCTCCCCACAAATTCCGGGCAGGCTCCATATCCCCGTAAAAATAAAATCCGCCGGATGCTCCGGCGGATTTCAGTATAGCATATTCGCGGGGCCGCGTCAATTTCGGGCCACAGTGAGGGCCCTGTCCTTCTGGCCGAGGGTGAACCGCCCCTCCAGCCCCTCGGTGATGGTCACGGAGCCGTCCTCCTCCACCAGGACCAGCTCGAAGCCCAGCTCAGCGCCGTGTTGGAGCCAGAAGCCTGCCGCCCTCTCCCGCCCCATGACGAACAGGGCGGTGGACAGCGCGTCGCACACCGCGCCGCGGTCCCCCACCACGGTGACGGAGATCAGCCCGTTGCGGGCGGGAGAGCCGGTTTTGGGGTCGAGGATATGCCAGTAGCGTACGCCGTCCTCCTCAAAGTACCGCTCGTACCCGCCGGAGGTGACCACGGCCTGATCTGCCACCTCCACCACGCCCACATTCCCGTCCCCCTCCGGGTCTCGAACGCCGACGCGCCAAGGGGTGCCGTCCGGCTTGGCCCCCACCGTCTGGATGTTGCCCCCCAGGTCCAGCATGGCCGAGGTGACGCCATTCTCCTTCAGCAAATGGGACAGCTCGTCCCCGGTATAGCCCTTGGCCACGCTGCCCAGGTCGATCTCCATGCCGTCAGGGAGGGAGGCATACGCTCCGTTCTGCCGAACCTGGGTATAGTCCACCAGGGGCAGCAGGGCGGCGATGGCGTCTTCCTCCGGGACGGCGTACTCCCCGGTGGTGAAGCCCCAGAAGCGCAGGACGGGGTAGATGGAGATGTCCAGCGTCCCAGCCGTGCGCCCGCACATATTCAGCGCCGTGTCCAGCAGCTCCGCCGTCTCAGGGGACAATTCCGCCGCGCCGTCACGGTTCAGGGCGCAGATCTCGCTGTTTTCGTCGGTGACGGACAGCAGGGCTTCCAGCTCCTTCACCCGGGCCTCGGCCTCGTCCAGCAGCGTCTCGTCCCCGCCCTCGTACAGCCGCAGGGTCATGACGGTGTCCATGGCGAAAAAGGTGTCCTCCGCTGTGGGCCGCGCCTGGGCTGGGGCGGGGGCGCACCCCGCCAGCAGGATAAACACCAGGCACAGCGTGAAAAAACGCCTCATCTCAGGTGCTCCGGGATGGAGTCGTCCCGGTCGATCCACTCCGCTTCCACATCTACCACCCGGTAGTCTGTGGGCGTGTCCCGGATGACCACCTTGGCGATGCCCGCGTTGATGATGAGCCTGCGGCACATGGAGCAGGAGGTGGAGCCGGGGATCAGCTCTCCCGTCTCCGGATCCTTGCACACCATGTACAGCGTGGCCCCCAGCACCTCCCGCCGGGAGGCGGAGATGATGGCGTTGGCCTCGGCGTGGACGGAGCGGCACAGCTCGTAGCGCTGCCCGGAGGGGATGTTCATGGCCTCCCGGGCGCAGTAGCCCAGGTCGCCGCAGTTTTTCCGGCCTCTCGGCGCGCCGTTGTAGCCGGAGGACACGATCTCGTCGTTCTGCACGATGATGGCCCCGTAGTGGCG
>CAZCFU010000042.1:0-9959 GCA_964498005.1 uncultured Oscillospiraceae bacterium
CCCTGGTCTCCGCTTCTTCCCAGGAGAAGGGCTTCGAGGGCCCCGGCAGCAATTGCGAGGCCGCCAAGAAGGTGGGCGAGGCCATCGCCCAGCGCGCCAAGGACAAGGGCATCGAGGCCGTTGTGTTCGACCGCGGCGGCTACCTGTACCACGGCCGCGTGAAGGCCCTGGCCGAGGGCGCCCGCGAGGGCGGCCTGCAATTCTAAGGGAGGAGGAAACTAGAATGCCTAGATTTGAAAGAGAACCCAAAGAGTTCGTGGAGAAGATGGTTTATCTGAACCGCGTTTCCAAGACCGTTAAGGGCGGCCGTGTGGCCAAGTTCTCCGCCCTGATGGTGGTCGGCGACGAGAAGGGCCGCGTGGGCTTCGGCCTGGGCAAGGCCGCCGAAGTTGCCGAGGCCATCCGCAAGGGCATCGAGGACGCCAAGAAGAACATGGTGACCGTCACCCTGTCCGGCACCACCATCCCCCACGAGGTCATCGGCGAGTTCGGCGCCGGCCGCGTCCTCCTCAAGCCCGCTAGCAAAGGTACCGGCATCATCGCCGGCGGCCCTGTGCGTGCGGTGATGGAGGCCGTGGGCGTGTCCGACATCCGCGCCAAGTGCCTGCGCACCAACAACCCCCAGAACGTGGTGGCCGCCACCATGGAGGGGCTCAAGTCCCTGCGCAGCCCCGCTGAGGTCGCGAAGGTCCGCGGCAAGAGCGTGGAAGAGATCTTAGGTTAAGGAGGCTCACGACAATGGCTAAAACTATCGAGATCAAGCTCGTCAAGAGCCTGAACGGCCGTCTGGCCAAGCATAAGGCCACCGCCGAGGCCCTGGGCCTGCGCAAGATCGGCGACACCACCGTGCAGCCTGACAACGAGGCTACCCGGGGCAAGATCGCCCACATCGGTTACCTGCTCCAGGTGACCGAGAACGCCTAAGGAGGTGCCACATCATGAATCTGCATGAACTGTCTCCCGCCGCTGGCTCCACCCATGTGGCCAAGCGCAAGGGGCGCGGCCCCGGCACCGGCAACGGCAAGACCGCCGGCCGCGGCCACAAGGGTCAGTGGGCCCGCTCCGGCGGCGGCGTCCGCATCGGTTTCGAAGGCGGCCAGATGCCTCTGGCCCGCCGCCTGCCCAAGCGGGGCTTCAACAACATCTTCGCCAAGCGCCTGGAGGCCATCAATGTCTCCGCCCTGAACAAGTTTGAGGACGGCGCTGTGGTCAATGTTTGCGACCTGCTGGAAAAGGGTATTATTTCCAAGTGCGAGTACGGCGTCAAGATCCTGGGCAACGGCGAGCTGACCAAGAAGCTCACTGTCCGGGCCTCCGCTTTCTCCGCCTCCGCGAAGGAGAAGATCGAAAAGGCGGGCGGTACAGCGGAGGTGATCTGAGATGATCAAAACCATCCGCAACGCCTGGAAGGTGCCGGAGCTGCGGGGTAAGCTGCTGTTCACCGTGTTCGCGCTGCTCATCTTCCGGCTGGGCTCCGCTATCCCCGTGCCCTTCATTGACACCAGGGCCCTGAGCACCTATATCGGCCAGCAGTCCGCCAGCATCTTCTCCCTGCTCAACGTGATGAGCGGCGACGCCTTTGCCCAGGCCACGGTGTTCGCGCTGTCCATCCAGCCCTATATCAACAGCTCCATCATCATCCAGCTGCTGACCATCGCCATCCCCGCCCTGGAGCGTATGTCCAAGGAGGGCGGCGAGGAGGGCAAGAAGAAGATCGCCGCCATCACCCGGTACGCCACCGTGGCCATCGCCTTGATCCAGGCCTTTGGCTACTACACCCTCATCAACTACTATGGGCTGGTGGCCAAGGGGATCTGGCCCGCCATCGTCATCATCACCGCCTTCGTGGCCGGCTCCGCCTTCCTCATGTGGCTGGGTGAGCAGATCACCGAGTTCGGCATCGGCAACGGTATCTCCATCATCCTGTTCGCCGGTATCGTGGCCCGCGGCCCCAGCATGGTGTACAGCGTCTACGCCGGCGTGGTCAATTGGATCAATAAGGCCAACCCAGAGAGCGCTACGGTGCTCCACCCCGCGTTCATTCTGCTCATCGTGGCCGGTATGCTGCTGCTGGTGGCGTTCATCGTCTTTATGGACGGCGCCGAGCGCCGCATCCCCGTGCAGTACGCCAAGCGGGTGGTGGGCCGGAAGATGTACGGCGGCCAGTCCAGCCATCTGCCGGTGAAGCTGGCGATGTCCGGCGTGCTGCCCATCATCTTCGCCCAGTCCATCGCCTCCATCCCCGCCACCATCGGGATGTTCGTGCCCTCCGCCAGCGTCGAGGGCACCTTCTGGCACGGCTTCCTGGAAGTGTTCGACAGCCGCGGCGTGTTCTACAGCATCGTCTATTTCCTGCTGATCGTCGCGTTCAGCTATTTCTACAACACTATCCAGTTCAATCCCATCGAGGTGGCCAACAACCTGAAGAAGAACGGCGGGTTCGTGCCCGGCTTCCGGCCCGGCAAGCCCACCAGCGACTTCATCAGTAAGGTGGTTTCCCGCCTCACCCTGTTCGGCGCGCTCTATCTGGCCGTGGTAGCCCTGCTGCCCACCATCGTGGGCAACATCATGCTGCTGGCGGGCAGCAGCGCCGGTAAGAGCTTGTCCATCGGCGGTACCTCCATCATCATCGTGGTGGGCGTGGCCCTGGAGACCGTGAAGGCTCTGGAGGCCCAGCTCATGATGCGTCACTACAAGGGCTTCCTTGAGTGAGTTGAGGTGGGACGATGAAACTCATCATGCTCGGCGCCCCCGGCGCCGGTAAGGGGACCCAGGCCGCCATCCTCAGCGAGCGGCTGGGCATCCCCACCATTTCCACAGGAAACATCCTGCGGGCTGCCGTGAAAAACGGCACGCCCGTGGGACTCCAGGCCAAGAGCTACATGGACGCGGGCAAGCTGGTGCCCGACGAGGTCATCATCGGCATCATCGCCGAGCGCCTTGCCGAGGACGACTGCCAGGGCGGTTTCATCCTGGACGGCGTGCCCCGCACCATCGCCCAGGCCGAGGCCCTGGAGCAGGCAGGGGTCAGGTTTGACTGCGTGCTGGACATCGAAGTGCCCGACCAGGAGATCATGCGGCGCATGACCGGGCGGCGGGCCTGCACGGCCTGCGGCGCCACCTATCATGTGGAGGCCGCCCCCCCCAAGACGGAGGGCGTGTGCGACGCCTGCGGCGGCGCCCTGGTCCAGCGGGACGACGACAAGCCCGAGACCGTCCAGAGCCGCCTCGACGTGTACCACAGCCAGACCGAGCCGCTGAAGGACTTCTACGCCCAGCGCGGCGTCCTCAAGACGGTCGAGAACCAGCCCACCATTGAGGCCACGGCCAAGGCCGTTGCCGACACCCTGGGCAGGTGAGGAGCATGGAGCTCATCACCCTGAAATCCCCCCGGGAGCAGGACGCCATGCGCCGTGCCGGACGGATCACCGCCGAGGCCAGGGCGCTGGCGGGCCGGATGGTTCGCCCAGGCGTCACCACCCGGGAGATCGACGACGCGGTGCGCAAGTTCATCCGAGGCCGCGGGGCCCAGCCGTCGTTCCTGAATTACCACGGTTTTGCGGGTTCGGCGTGTATCTCGGTGAACGAAGTGGTCATCCACGGCATCCCGTCCAGGAAGATCGTCCTCAAGGAGGGCGACATCGTCAGCATCGACGTGGGGGCCGTGATCGATGGGTTCCATGGCGACTGCGCCGCCACCTACCCCTGCGGGCAGATCTCTGACGAGGCCCAGCGCCTCATCGACGTCACCCGGCAGAGCTTCTGGGAGGGCTTCCAGTTCGCGAAAGCGGGACAGCGGGTGTCCGACATCTCCCACGCGGTGCAGGTCTACGTGGAAAGCCACGGCTGCTCCGTGGTGCGGGACTTTGTGGGCCACGGCGTGGGCACTAAGCTCCACGAGGCCCCTGAGGTGCCCAACTTCGGGCCCGCCGGCCACGGCGTCCGCCTCCAGGCGGGCATGGCCATCGCGGTGGAGCCCATGGTTTGCGCCGGCGACTGGCACGTGAAGGTGCTCAAGGACGGCTGGACCACCGTGACGGTGGACGGCTCCCTGGCGGCCCACTACGAGAACACCATCCTCATCACGGAGGATGGCCCGGAGATCACCACCGTCACCGAGGACGGGGCCTATGTGTGATTACACAGGCTGGATCGTCCAGGCGACTGCCGGACGGGACAGAGACGGGATCTTCTGCGTGGTGGGCGTGGATCAGGAGCAGGTACGCCTGCTGCTGGCCGACGGCAAGCGCCGCAAGGTGTCCCACCCAAAGCGCAAAAAGCTGGGTCACGTGAAGATCCTCACCAACCACCCGCACGGGTTCGACCACCCCGCCATTCAAAAGCTGAAGCAGGGCGAGGCCCTGTCAGACAAGGAATTGAGAAGGGCGCTGGCCGCGTTCCGAGATCAACTGGAGGTATGACGCTTTGGCAAAAGACGACATGATCGAGTTGGAGGGCGTCGTCACCGAGGCCCTGCCTAACACCACGTTCAACGTGGACATTGGAAATGGACACATTATCCTGGCACACATCTCCGGCAAGCTGCGGATGAACTTCATCCGCATCCTGCCTGGCGATAAAGTCACGGTTCAGATGTCGCCCTACGACCTGACCCGTGGACGCATCACTTGGCGTTCTAAGTAAACATCAACGACCGAGTTTGGAACAGGCTTTTTCCTCAAGGGGCCTTGCCTCCGAAAGGAACCGCGAAATCCCCGTCCCCCGCAGGGACGGCGGCGAAAGCCGCCGCCCAACCGTGAACCCAATGAAATGGTTCACGGTTGGAGAGGAGGAGCAGCGGAATGAGCGAGCTTTCGGCGAAGCCGGAAGCGAGGGATATGGAGCTTGCTCCGACGAGGGGCCATTTAAGGCGAGTACAGGAGGTTATTAACATGAAAGTCAGACCGTCTGTCAAGCCCATGTGCGAGAAGTGCAAGATCATCAAGCGCAAGGGCAGAGTTATGGTCATTTGCGAAAACCCCAAGCACAAGCAGAGACAAGGTTAAAGGAGGGGCATAGAGTATGGCACGTATAGCCGGCATTGATCTGCCGAAGGAAAAGCGAGTCGAGATCGGACTCACCTATATTTATGGCATCGGCCGCACCAGCGCGGCGAAGATCCTCAAAGAGGCGGGCATCAACCCCGATACCCGCGTGAAGGATCTGACCGACGCCGAAGAGGCCAAGCTGCGTGAGATCATCAGCCACGAGTACACCGTGGAAGGCGACCTGCGCCGCAACGTGGCGATGGACATCAAGCGCCTGACCGAGATCGGCTGCTACCGCGGCATCCGCCATCGCAAAGGCCTCCCCGTCCGCGGGCAGCGTTCCAAGACCAACGCCCGCACCCGCAAGGGCCCGAAGCGCACCGTCGCCAACAAGAAGAAGTAAGGAGGGATAAGTCACATGGCTGCTAACAAGAAAGTTATCAAGCGCCGCCGCGAGCGCAAAAACGTGGAGAAGGGTCAGGTGCATATCCGCTCCTCCTTCAACAACACCATGATCACCGTCACCGATATGCAGGGCAACGCCCTGTCCTGGGCTTCCTCCGGCGAGATGGGCTTCCGGGGCTCCCGTAAGTCCACCCCCTTCGCCGCCCAGACCGCCGCCGAGACCGCTGCCAACGCCGCCATCGACCAGTGCGGCCTGAAGAGCGTCGAGGTGTACGTCAAGGGGCCCGGCCAAGGCCGTGAGGCCGCGATCCGCGCGCTGCAGGCCGTGGGCCTGGAGGTCACCCTCATCAAGGACGTGACCCCCGTCCCCCACAACGGCTGCCGCCCGCCCAAGCGCCGCCGCGTCTGATCTGGAAGGAGGAAAATCAACATGGCTAAGAATATGCAGCCCTACCTGAAGCGCTGCCGCACGCTGGGCATCTCCCCCGCCGTCATGGGCGTGAACAAGGAGTCCAACCGGAATCCCGGCCCCCAGCGCCGCCCCAAGAAGAGCGAGTACGCGCTTCAGCTCACTGAGAAGCAGAAGGTCAAGTTCGTGTACGGCGTGCTGGAGAAGCAGTTCCGCGCCTACTACGAGAAGGCCGCCCGCATGAAGGGCAACACCGGCGACGAGCTGATGACCCTGCTGGAGCGCCGCCTGGACAACGTGGTGTTCCGCCTGGGCCTGGCCAATACCCGCCGTGAGGCCCGTCAGCTGGTCAACCACGGCCACTTCACCGTCAATGGTAAGCGGGTGAACATCCCCTCCTACCTGATCAAGACCGGCGACGTGGTGGCCGTGCGCGAGAAGAGCCGCTCCTCCGCCAAGTTCAAGAAGATCGTGGAGGACGACCGTTTTGTGGCCGCTCCCAAGTGGTTAGAGAAAAATAAGAACGCTCCGCTGGAGGGCAAGGTCATCGCCATGCCGCAGCGGGACGACATCGACTTCGACGTGGCCGTTAACCTCATCGTGGAGTTGTACTCCAAGTAATGCCGCTCCCACGGCATTCCTGACGTTTCGCCCCTTAGGGGGCGGCGGGTCCGCCTTCCGGCGGCCCGCCCATAGACGTCCGGCAGCACTCGCCAATGTAAAAGGAGGGTAACACACGAATGGTAGAAATCCAGAAGCCGCGCATCGAATGTATTGAGAACGTTGGCGACGAGTCCTACGGCAAGTACGTGGTCGAGCCGCTGGAGCGGGGATACGGCACCACCATCGGCAACTCCCTGCGCCGCATCCTGCTGTCCTCCCTGCCCGGCACGGCGGTCACCGGCATCAAGATCGCCGGCGTGCAGCATGAGTTCTCCGTGATCCCCGGGATCAAGGAGGATGTGACGGAGATCGTGCTCAACATCAAGGGCATCATCGCCAAGCTGTACAGCGAAGGGGTCAAAACCGTCTACATCGAGGCCGCGGGCGAGGGGGAAGTCACCGCCGGCGACATCAAGACGGACAGTGACGTGGAGATCCTCAACCCCAACCATCACATCGCCACCCTGGGCCCCGAGGCCTCGCTGAACATGGAGCTCACCCTGTCCCAGGGCCGGGGCTATGTCACCGCCGACCGCAACAAGCCCGCCCAGGCCGTCATCGGCCTGATCCCTGTGGACTCGGTCTACACGCCTGTACGCAAGGTGAACTACTTTGTGGAGAACACCCGCGTGGGCGACGCCACCGACTACGACAAGCTGACCTTGGAAGTGTGGACCAACGGCACCATCTCCGCCCGGGACGCGGTGTCCCTGGGTGCCCGCATCCTGGTGGATCACTTCACCCTGTTCACCGACCTGTCCGAGACCATGGGTTCCAAGGCCACGGTGGTGGAGAAGGCGGAAGCCCAGCGGGACAAGGTGCTGGAGCTGACCATCGAGGAGCTGGATCTGTCCGTGCGATCCTTTAACTGCCTGAAGCGGGCCAATATCAACACGGTGGAGGATCTGATCTCCAAGACCGAGGACGAAATGATGAAGGTGCGCAATCTGGGCCGCAAGTCTCTGGAGGAAGTCATCAACAAGCTGGCCATGATGGGTCTGTCCCTGGCCAACGACGAAAATCTCTGAGTCACAAGGGCAACACGGGGGTATGTAACGTTCCTCTCTGTGTACTGGCTTCGGCCATGTCCCGGGAAATACCGGGTGCCAGAACGAATCTAATTGAGACTTCGCCACGCGAGGTCGAAGGAGTGCTTAAAAATGGCTAAGAACCGTAAGCTGGGCCGTCCCAGCGACCAGCGCCGCGCCATGCTGCGCGCCATGACCACCTATCTGCTGGAGAACGGGCAGATCAAGACCACCTACGCCCGCGCGAAGGAGGTCGCCCCCATCGCCGAGAAGATGATCACCCTGGCCAAGAAGAACGACCTGGCCGCTTACCGGCAGGCTCTGTCCTACATCACCAAGGAGGACGTGGCCAACAAGCTGTTCCACGAGATCGCCCCCAAGTACGCCGACCGCAACGGCGGCTACACCCGGGTGCTGAAGATGGGCCCCCGCCGCGGCGACGCGGCCGAGATGGCTATCATCCAGCTGGTGTGATCAGTCAAAGCTCCCCCGCCTTGCGGCGGGGGAGCTTTTTGCTCGAAAAGGTGCGCTTTGAGCCGTTTGTACCGCCATTTATGGGTGGATTTTACTATTGACTTCGGCGCATAAATGTGATAGGATTCCCACATCGATCAAGTGAATACCGTTTGATAGAGGCGCGGACGCCATGCGTACCGCGGAGCAAGGCCAGGCAGCCGCTCCGTGGGAGAGGGACGGCCGCCGAAGGAAACAGGGCCTGCCTGGGCTCCGATCCTGGGCCGTGGGACAACATCCCCCGGACTGTCACAAATTGTGGAGCGCTATCAATTCACCGCCCCGTTTGCGGGCGGCGGGTCTTGTCCATTGCGGCGCTCCGAACGGAGCGCCTTTTTTGTGGTCTTACGGCAAGCTTGCTTGCAAAGAAGCGCGGAGAAGCGGTCAGTGAGGGAGTTTGGAGCGGAGTGAGCGCCCTGACCGCTTCGCAGCGTGACAACAAAGGAGAGAGAACCATGAGAACTAAAAGAAACCGTCTGGGCCTGGTTGCGATCATCATGATGATGATCCTTGCCCTGACAAGCACCGCCTTTGCGGCGTCCGGGGATCCCACCGAGATGAGCGGCACCAAGTACATCGAATGCCCTGACTGCGGCGCATTGGGTGTGGTGCTGTCCGACGAGGGCGAGGCTGTCCCCTGTAAGACCTGCGCGGACAGCGGCTATGTGGGCTACATACAATCCTCCAGCCGGTACTACAACACCATTTGGTCCCTGCTGCCGCCTGTTATCGCCATTGCCCTGGCTCTTATCACCAAGGAAGTGTACTCCTCCCTGTTCATCGGCATCCTGATGGGCGGGCTGCTGTACTCCAATTTCTCCTTTGAGGGTACCGTCCTGCACGCGTTCAATGACGGCATCGTGGCCTCCCTGTCCGACGCCTATAACGTGGGCATCCTCATCTTCCTGGTCATCCTGGGCGCTATCGTGTGCCTGATGAACAAGGCGGGCGGCTCCGCCGCGTTCGGCCGCTGGGCCCAGAAGAACATCAAGTCCCGGGTGGGCGCCCAGCTGGCCTCCATTGTGCTGGGCTGCCTGATCTTCATCGACGACTACTTCAACTGCCTCACCGTGGGCTCCGTCATGCGGCCCATCACCGACAAGCACAAGGTCTCCCGGGCCAAGCTGGCCTACCTCATCGACGCCACCGCCGCCCCAGTGTGCATCATCGCCCCCATCTCCTCCTGGGCCGCCGCCGTGGCCGCCTTCGCCGAGGACGGCCAGGGCCTGAACCTCTTCATCCGCGCCATCCCATACAACTTCTACGCCCTGTTCACCATCGTCATGATGATCGGCCTGGTGGTGATGAACGTGGACTTCGGCCCCATGGCCAAGTTTGAGAAGAACGCCGTGGAGAAGGGCGACCTGTTCTCCGGCGCCAACCCCTACGCCATGGTCACCGACGACACTGATGAGAACAAGGGCTCCGTGCTGGATCTGGTGCTGCCCATCGTGGTGCTGGTCGTCGCCTGCGTCATCGGCATGATCTACTCCGGCGGATTCTTCTCCGGAGCGGACTTCATCACCGCCTTCTCCGACTCCGACGCCTCCGTGGGCCTCATGCTGGGCTCCGCCTTCGGGCTGGTGTTCGCCATCGCCTACTACCTCATCCGCCGCTCCATGTCCTTCCGGGACATCATGGGCTGCATCCCCGAGGGCTTTAAGGCCATGGTGCCCGCCATTATGATCCTCACCTTCGCATGGTCCCTCAAGGCCATGACCGACTCCCTGGGCGCGAAATACTTCGTGCGTGACTTCGTCCGCACCGCCTCCGGCATCCAGGTGCTGCTGCCCGTCATCGTGTTTGTGGTGGGCTGTCTGCTGGCTTTCGCCACCGGCACCTCCTGGGGTACCTTCGGCATCCTCATCCCCATCGTCCAGAACGTGTTCACCATGGATAACCCCCTGGCCATCATCTGCATCTCCGCCTGCATGGCGGGCGCGGTGTGCGGCG
>CAZCFU010000043.1:0-9938 GCA_964498005.1 uncultured Oscillospiraceae bacterium
GGATCAGCACCCCCATACCCCCCAGCCAGTGGGTGAAGGACCGCCAGAACAGCAGCCCCATGGGCAGCCCCTCAATGGCGGTGAGGACGGTGGCCCCGGTGGTGGTGAAGCCGGAGATGGTCTCAAAAAGGCAGTCGATGTACGACCCAAACTGTCCGGAGAACCAGAGAGGCAGCGCCCCGAACACCCCAAACAGCACCCAGATCAGGCCCACGGTGAAAAAGCCCTCCCGGGCGAAGAAGTCCGTCTTGGGCTTGAGCAGGAACACCGGCACCGAGGCCGCCGCCAGAATGAGCAGAATGGCGCACAGGAAAGGGACCGGGCTCTCCCCGTAGAGCAGGGCCACCCCCATGGGGATGAGCATGGCCGCGGCCTCAATGAACAGGGTGAAGCCGGTGATGCGCAGCACCAATTTAAAGTTCATACGCCGTCGCCCTCATAGATGTCGTTCAGATCCAAAATGCCGCTGTCCCGGGCAATGACGATGACGTCGTCCCCCTGTTCCAGGCAGGTGGAGCCCTCGGGGATGATGACCTTCTTCCCCCGGACGATGACGGCGATCAGCACGCCCCGGCGCAGCTTCAGCTCCTTCAGCGGCACCTTCAGGTTCCGGGTGGCGGAAGAGACCCGGAACTCCATGGCCTCCGCCTTGCCCCCGGCGATGCGGTACAGGGCGTTCATCACCGTGCCCTTGGAGTTTTGCAGCCCCCGGATGAAGCGCAGGATCAGCCCCGCCGTGGCCAGCTTGGGGGACACCACCGACTCCACCCCGGCGGAGCGGGCGATGGCAGTGTAATTCTGGCGGCTGGACTTGGCCACCACCTTGGATACCCCCGCCTGATGGGCATAGAGGGAGATGATCAGGTTGTCCTCGTCCCGGTTGGTGAGGGCGATGAACGCGTCGCTGGCGGCCATGCGCTCCTCGGTGAGCAGCTCGGGATCGGTGCCGTCGCCATGGATGATGAGGGAGTGGGGAAATTCCTCCGCCAGCTCCCGGCAGCGGACGTCGCTGCGCTCCACCACCTTGCAGCTCATGCCCAGCCGCTCCATCTGGCGCAGCAGATAGAAGGCGATGCGCCCGCCGCCGATGATGAACACATTGCGGATACGATGGGTCTGGCGGCCCAGCAGCTTGAAAAACTGGTGGATGCCGTTGGGGGTGCCCGCCACGGACACCCGGTCCCCCTGGGCCAGCACGGAGGCGCCGTTGGGGATGAACACCTCGTCCCCCCGCTCCACGGCGCACAGCAGCATGGGCAGGCCCTGGATCTTGGACGACAGGGAGGCCAGCGACCGGCCCACCAGGAAGTCCCCCTCCTGCACGGTGAAGGACATCAGCTCCACCCGGCCCCGGGCGAAGGAGTCGATGTTGGCGGCGCTGGGGAAGCGCAGCAGCCGGGAGATCTCAGTGGCGGCGGTGAGCTCGGGGTTGATGAGCATGGTGATGCCCAGATCGCCCTTCAGCGTGTCCAGATCGTTGACGTACTCCGCGCCGCGCACACGGGCCACGGTGTAGGCCACGCCGACGCGGTTGGCGCAGTGGCAGCACAGCAGGTTGATCTCGTCGGAGCCGGTGGCGGCGATGAGCACGTCGGTATCCTTGGCGCCGGCCTCCAGCAGTACGTCCCGGGAGACACAGTTGCCCTTCAGACACATGACGTCCAGCTGGTTGGACAGGCGGCCCAGGGTGCTGTCCGACACGTCCACAATGGTGACGCTGTGGCCCTCGCCCGCCAGGTGCTCGGCCAGGGTGGAGCCCACCTTGCCGCCGCCCGCAATGATAATGGTCAAGTCAAATCATCCCATTTCCTTGATTGGGTTTTGATGGATAAAAGCGGACACATTATATCACCATTCCAATTTGAACGCAACGGGGGATTGAAGAGGCCCCATCTAAAAAAGGTGCTGTTGGCAGAAAACTCCGATGGGCCCCGTAACCCATGTCATCGGAACCCCGAATTTAATTTTATAGTTATCAAATTAAGCTTGACATTCAGATTTGATGATATTATAATCAAACCCGGACTGGAGGTTTAAACTGATATGGACAAAAAAACGATATGCAAAATTGTAAAAGCCAGCGGCGTATCTGCCGGCGAAATGGTTCTGATTCATTTTTGGGGAGAGGACGCGGACAAGGAGATCGCAAACAGCTTTATGGCGGCAGTGACGGAGATGGGCGCAGCACCCGTATTACTACAGCAATCCCGTTCAGTCAATCGGGACATTTTCCTTGCGGCAAAAGAAAGCTGCTTTGGTGAGCAGTATTTTGATCTGTTCACGAAATTTGACGCGGTGCTTGATGTTTTCGCATACCGTCCTGTTGTTCTTGGATACGAAATTGATGAGGATAAATTTGAGCTTTACCGCAGGTATATGGCGCGGCTCTTCTCAAAGCTCATGAACTGCAAACGCTTTACGCAAATCAGGATCCCAACCGCGGCAAACGCGGAAGAATCCGGGCTCGACCCGCAGGATTATATTCAGCGCATGGAGAGGGCCTATGACGTTGATTACACCGCTGTTTATGAGGCCTGCAAGCAGGCAAAAGACCGCTTTGAAGGGGTTAATCAAGTGCTGCTCCGCACGGGGGAGGATTGCGAGCTTTCCTTTGAGTTGACCGGCAGGGTATGGCATATTGACGCTGGGGACGGCGATCTTCCATGCGGTGAGATTTACATTGCCCCAGTGGAGGGCAAAACACAGGGTACAGTTTATTTTGAAACATTCTACCTTGACGGCGCTCAATATGAACGCGTTCGGCTATGCGTCAAGGATGGGCGAATCATCAATAGCAATCAACCTGAAATTGCCGCCTTCTTTGAGAAGCAGCCACAGGAAAACAGGGTTGTCTGTGAACTGGGCTTTGGCATGAACCCCAATGTGACAGATCCGTGCGGTTATACTGTTTTAGATGAAAAAATGTGCGGTACGTTTCATATTGCGGTCGGCGCAAATCATATGTTCGGCGGCACAAACGAGGCTTCGGATCACATTGATTTTGTCGGTCATGGCACGATAGTCTTATAATTGGAGAGAATCGATATGAATGAACAGCAGGAAAAATTTGAGTCCTATCTTGACGGGCAGATCGCGGCCTGCAAACAGCGCGGCAAACTGCTTTCAGAGGATGGCCGCATGGATGAGGGAAATTTTGAAAAAGTCCGCGCAAACGTCTATGAGATTTTTAAAACGATCCTCTCTGTTTCGGAAAGGGTCTGCGGAGGGGATGATTCAGCTAAGAGGGCCTTTTTCTTACAAAAAGCGGAGCAGATCCCGGCAGGTTGGGGGGCTTCTTATGAAAAGGCCAACCAGAATGGGGACATTGAAAAAGCGCACATTGAAAGCATCAAGCTCGATACCATCCAGGACATCAAGGATATGTGTATGCAGCTTTGGGAGGAAACCACATGACCGAAACAGAGGCGATCAGCCTGTTTAAATGTTTGGCAGATAAGTCAAGGCTGCAAATTTTGAAATCCCTTGCGGTTGAGGATATGTATGTCGAGAGATTGGCAGAGCGATTGGGCCTTACCGCGCCCACCATTTCCTTTCATCTGAAAAAGCTGTCGGACGCCGGCGCTGTGACCGCGTACAAAAATCAGTACTATATGATGTATTCCCTCAACAAAGAGATATTTCAGACCAGCATATTGGAAATACTGCAGCAAGAATCTGACGAGGCGCAAAAGCAGGCACGGCGGGACGCGGACTACCGGCAAAGAGTGATAGATGCCTTTTTTGAATATGGGAAATTGAAATCTATCCCCGTCCAGCGCAAAAAGGAGCGCATTGTACTGGAAGTGATTGCCGAAGCATTCGCTTTTGACAGGATGTATTCCGAGCGGGAAGCAAACATTATCATTGCCGATTTCCATGATGATTTTTGTACCATTCGCCGTGACCTGATCAGCGAGCGGCTTTTAGACAGAAATGGTACGGAGTATTGGCGGATAAAAAACGACTGACAGGAGCAGATAACAGCGGAATTTTGCCGAATGAAGTTGAATCAGCAAAGGAAGTTTAGGGAAAGAAATTTTTGGAAATTTCCTTGACACAAGAAATATTTGGGCGTATACTTAGAGTAGAGGAGAAAAAGGCTTCCCCTTTTGATTTTTGAATGAACGTCCAAGCCACGTGTACGACCCGATATGGCGGCAGAGCGCCGCCCAGGCAGGAGAGCACGGCGGCGGGGACGTTTGCTTTTTTAGGGACGGCTGACAGAGCGGATGGGGGCGCCCTCCCGGTCCGCGGATCCGCGGCAAGCCGGTGTGCGCCCGGACGGTTCGGACGCGTGGCTGAGAGGAGAGAGAGCATGAAAAGCGCGCTGCTACGGTTAGGAGAGAGCCGGGACTCCATGAGCGCCACAGAACGGGCTGTCGCGGACTATCTGCTGGGCCACCAGGGGGAGGCCATGGGGCTGAGCATCCATCAATTGGCGGAAAAGACCTTCACCTCCCCGTCCACCGTCATCCGGATGTGCCAGCGCATCGGATTCAAAGGCTACAAGGAATTCCGCCAGGCCGTGACCTGCGAGGTGGCGGTACGCCGCCTGGATCAGCGGCAGGAGCGCGGAGAGGTCACCCGTTCCGACAGCCTGGACGAGATCGTGGACAAGGTCACCTACCAGAATATCATGTCCCTGGAAAACACCAAAAGCCTGATCGACACCGGAACGCTCCAGTCCTGCGTGGATCTGCTGCGGAGCGCGCGGACAGTGCTTCTGTTTGGGCTGGGGGCTTCGCTGTGCGCCGCCCGGGATCTGAACCTGAGGTTTCTCCGGCTGAACAAGCCCTGTGTGGTCAACGACGACTGGCACGCCCAGCTGCTCCAGGCCAAAAACGCCTCTAGGGACGATTTGGCCATCGTGCTGTCCTACTCCGGGGAGACGGCGGAGGTTGTGGCCTGCGTCAAGGCCCTCCGGGAGAACGGGGCGCCCATCATCGCCATCACCCGGCGGGTGGATTCCCAGGTGGCGGAGCTGTCTGACTACTGCCTGTATACCACCGACAACCCGTCCGCCGCCCACAGCGGGGCCATGGCCACCCACATCTCCCAGCTCAACGTCATCGACATCCTGTTCACCGCCTACGCCAACAGCGTACACGGCCTGGAAGCAATGCCCCGGGCCGGCACGGCGCCCAAGCTGGGGTTGGCTTAGATCGTCCGCCCGGATGACTCCGGGAACAAAACGAGATCAAAAAGCGCGGCCAGGAGGCCGCGCTTTCTTTACGCCTGGAATTCAGAGGCCGCTTGACAAGGCCGCGATATCATTTTATCCTGGGGAAGCGTAATATCGGGCCTGAAATCCTGTCTTATTTCATGAAGGTCTTCATAGACAAACTCAAAGGGGGGACGGGGATGGAGGACAGTCAGATCGTGGAGCTGTACTGGCGGCGGGATGAGGCGGCCATCGGGGAGACGGAGCGGAAATACGGCGCGCTGTGCCGGGGCCTGGCCAGGAACATCCTGGGCGTGGACGAGGACGCGGAGGAGTGCGTCAACGACGCCCTCCATCAGGCGTGGAACGCCATCCCGCCCCAGCGCCCCGACCGGCTGGGGGCATGGCTGGGGAAGGTGACCCGCAACCTGGCGCTGAACCTCTGGAGCAAAAACCGCGCCCAGAAGCGGTACGCCGGCATGACCGCGCTTTTGAGCGAGCTGGAGGACTGCGTCCCCGCAGCCGGGGGCGTGGAGCGGGAGCTGGAGGAGCAGGAGCTGTCCGCCGCCATCGACGGCTGGCTGCGCTCCCTGCCCCAGGCGGATCGGGTGCTGTTCCTGCGGCGGTACTGGTACGGCGTGGAGCTCCAGGCCCTGGCGGCGGAGCGGGGCGTCTCCCCCAACCGGCTGGCGCAGAAGATGTTCCGCCTGCGCCAAAGCCTGAAAAACGCATTGGAAAAGGAGGGCTTCACCCTATGAAAAACGAGGAAAGGGCTGTGAAGCTGTTCCACGGCGTCACCAACGTAGGGGACGACCTCATTGATGAGGCGGGAACAGCTCAAGTCAAAACACGCAAAAAAGTGCCCGAGTGGCAGTGGGAGCTGGTGGCCGGCCTGTGCCTCATTGTGCTGACGGGCGTGGGGGTATGGCGCTGGATGGGGCTGACTGACAGAACCCTGCCGCCTGTATTCGATGCTCCGGCGGTAACCGATCCTGTCGCCGTCCAGCCGCCGGACACAAACGATCCCGCCCCCGGCTGCGATATGCTGCCCAAGGGGATCGCTCCCGTGCTGCGGGTAGGGGACACCCTGTATGAATGGGCCGGGATGTCCGTGGAGCTGTTCCTGGACGACAGCGGCTCCTACAGCTCCATGGGTGGCGGCGCCACCTATCTGCCGGAGGGCTTCCATGAGTATGGGGCGGTCAGCGGCGTGACCGAAGAGGAACCCACGGAGGACTTACAGCTCCAGGCTGGGTTCGAGGCCAGCGGCACGGTATTTGTCAGCGAGGAATATCCCGCCGTGGTGTACGCACTCCTGCGCACGGACTGGTTTCCCGAGGAGGGCTCTTATATCCGCTTTGTGTCGGACGCGCTGGGGGACAACGAACTGGTGCGCTGGCAGGGGCGGACGTACCGCTTCAGCTATTACTACTACGCCTCGCCGGTACTGGAAGCGCTGCCCGAGGGATGTGAGCTCATCGGGCACCTCCATTATGTGGGAGCCGATTCCATCCCGGCAGGAGATCTGGAGACCAACCGCCGGGGAGATGACTATGCCAGGCCGCTGGAGGGACGGAAGGTCTACGCCGTCCCCGGCGATGACAGCGTACTGTATGTCTATGAGCCCCGGTATTGGCAGGAGGACGGCGGCTCCGCCTGGCACCCCTTCTGGCGGGTGTGCCATTTGTGGGAACGATAACAAAAAGCTCCCTGCGCACTGCGCAGGGAGCTTTTCACAACCAAAATCAGAATTCCGCGTTGCCCACGGTGCGGGGGTGCAGTTCTACATCCCGGATGTTGGACACGCCGGTGAGGTACATGACCATCCGCTCGAAGCCCAGGCCGAACCCGGCGTGGCGGCAGGAGCCGTAGCGCCGCAGGTCCAGATACCACCAGTAGTCCTCGGGGTTCAGGCCCAGCTCGCCCATCCGCTTCTCCAGCACGTCGATGCGCTCCTCGCGCTGGGAGCCGCCGATGATCTCGCCGATGCCGGGCACCAGGCAGTCGGCGGCGGCCACCGTTTTGCCGTCATCGTTCAGGCGCATATAGAACGCCTTGATGTCACGGGGGTAGTCGGTGACGAACACCGGCTTTTTGAACACCTGCTCGGTGAGGTAGCGCTCGTGCTCGGTCTGGAGGTCGCAGCCCCACTCCACCTTGTAGTCGAACTTGTCGTTGTTCTTCTTCAAAATCTCAATGGCGTCGGTGTAGCTCACCCGGCCGAAGTCGGAGGAGGCCACGTGCTTCAGCCGCTCCACCAGCCCCTTGTCCACGAAGGAGTTGAAGAAAGCCATCTCGTCGGGGCACTTTTCCATGACGTAGTTGATGATATACTTGATCATGGCCTCGGCCACGTCCATGTCGTCGGCCAGGTCGGCGAAAGCCATCTCCGGCTCGATCATCCAGAACTCGGCGGCGTGGCGCTGGGTGTTGGAGTTCTCCGCCCGGAAGGTGGGGCCGAAGGTGTACACGCTGCCAAAGGCCATGGCGAAGTTCTCCGCGTTGAGCTGGCCGGACACGGTCAGGTTGGCCCGCTTGCCGAAGAAGTCCTTCGACCAGTCCACAGACCCGTCCTCCAGCCGGGGCGGGTTTTCCATGTCCAGGGTGGTCACCTGGAACATCTCCCCCGCGCCCTCGCAGTCGCTGGCGGTGATGATGGGGGTGTGGATATACACGAAGCCCCGGTCCTGGAAGAAGCAGTGGATGGCGTGGGCGGCCACACTCCGCACCCGGAAAGCGGCGGAGAACAGGTTCGTCCTGGGCCGCAGGTGCTGGATGGTGCGCAGGTATTCCACGCTGTGGCGCTTCTTTTGCAGGGGGTAATCGGGGGAGGACACGCCCTCCACCGCGATGGAGGCGGCCTTGATCTCCAAAGGCTGCTTGGCCTCCGGGGTGAGCACCACGGTGCCGGTGACGATGAGGGCCGCGCCCACGTTCTGTCCGGCGATGTCCTTATAGTTGTCCAACACATTGGCGTCCATGACAATCTGGAGGTTTTTGAAGCAGGAGCCGTCGTTCAGCTCGATGAAGCCGAAGGTTTTCATGTCCCGGATGGTGCGGGCCCAGCCCATGACGGTGACGGTCTGGCCGCCCAGCCGCTCGCTGTCGGCGAAGACGGAGGCGATGGTGATGCGTTCCATATTGTTCCCTCAATTCTTGTTATTGGTTAGGGATAGTATACCATTTTTCGCGGGTTTTGCAAGGGCTATTGTCATTTTACCATTTTGGCCACGTCGTCGGGCCGGCCCGCCACCAGGATGTGGGTGTCCGCCTTGAATTTGAACTGGGCGGCGTCCAGGGGCAGGATGGCCCCGTCCTCCTTGCGCCCGATGACGTTTACGTTCCACCGCTTGCGGATGTCCAGCTCCAGCAGGGTCATGCCCGCCCAATCATCGGGCACGTCCAGCTCAAAAATGGCGTAGCCCGGGGCCAGCTCGATGTACTCCAGCGCCCCGTTGACGCTGAAGCGCATGGCGGTGCGCTGGGCCATGTCCCGCTCGGGGAACACCACCTCGTCCGCGCCGATCTTCAGCAGCAGCCGGGCGTGGAGATCCTTGTCCGCCTTGGAGATGACCATGGGGGCTCCCAGCTCTTTGAGCAGGGAGGTGATCTCCAGGGAGGACTGGAAATTGTCGCTGATGCACACGAAGCAGAAGTCGAAGCTGGCCACGTCCAGGGAGCGCAGCACCTCCTCGTCCATGCAGTCGCCGATCTTGGCCTGGGTGACGTAGGGGGCGATGCGGTTCACCGCCTCCTCGTCGCTGTCGATGACCATGACCTCGCTGCCCGAGTCCATGAGTTTCAGGGCCAGGTTGCTGCCGAACCGGCCCAGGCCGATGACCAGGAATGTCGCTGCCATACTGTCTGCCTCCTCTTACAATCAAACAAACGTTTCACGTGAAACACATCAGGGCCGCCAAGTCACCCGATGGTGATGTGCTCCACCGGGTCCTTTACCCGGGGCGCCCCCCGCTCCGCCAGCGCCATCATCATGGACAGGCTGCCGATGCGCCCGCAGTACATCATGACGATGAGCAGCCCCCGGTTGAAGGGGGACAGGGCCCGGGTGATGCCGGTGCTCAGCCCCACGGTGCTCATGGCGGAGAACAGCTCGAACAGCGCATCCTGGAGGGGGAAGGGCTGGGTGGCCAGCATGAGGAAGCCGCCCAACCCGATAAAGGTCATATACAGCGTCACCCCCGCCGCCGAGCGGTGGATCTGCTCCTCGTCCAGCCGGCGGTTGAAGGCCCCCACCTCCCGCCTGCCCCGGACATAGCTTCTCAGGGTGAGCAGGCACACCGCCACGGTGGTGATCTTCACGCCGCCGCCGGTGGAGCCGGGGCCCGCGCCGATGAACATCAGCATGATGGTCAGCAGACCGCCCCCGCTGGTGAGCCGGGCCAGGTCAACGGTGTTGAATCCCGCCGTCCTAGGGGAGACGGCCTGGAACAGGGAGACCAGCGCCTGCTCCGCCGGGGACATCCCCGCCAGCAGGTTGTCCCGCTCGGCAAACCAGAACAGCGCCGTGCCGCCTATGACCAAAACGGCGCTGGCGGTGAGCATGATCTTGGCGTGGAGGGAGTAGCGGCGGAAGTGGATCCCCTTCTCCCACACGTCCCGCCACACCAAAAAGCCCAAGCCGCCCAGCAGCACCAGGGCGCACACGGTGAGGTTCACCAGCGGGTCGGACACATAGTGGGTCAGGGAGCTGTAGGGCTCCCTGAAGCCCATCAGGTCAAAGCCCGCGTTGCAGAAGGCGGACACGCTGTGAAACACA
>CAZCFU010000044.1:0-9712 GCA_964498005.1 uncultured Oscillospiraceae bacterium
AGCCGTTGCTGCCCGCCAGCCCCAGGCACTGGCCCGGCGGCAGCAGGAAGCTGACGGGCGAGAGCACCTGCCGCCCGCCATAGCTCTTGCACAGCCCACGCACCTCCAGCATAATGACCCAGCCGCCCCTTTCTTGTTTCAACCGTCGGAACACTGTGCCACCAGTATGCCACAGCCAGCGGGAAAAAGCAAGCCCCTGCCCGCCCGACAGGGCGGGCTTTTCAGCCTTTTGTGTTCATCTTTTCCACGTGTTCCACGCTTTTCGCCGTCATCTCCACCCAGGCGGGGCGGAACCCGCTTTTGACGGCGTTGCGCACCGACTTGATGTTGCACCAGGCCGCGCAGTAGAAGGGCACCTTCCCCCGCTCCAAAATCTCCAGCGCCAGCCGGGAGGTGAGCGCTGCCGCGATCCCTTTTCTGCGGTATCCCGGCAGCACGTCGATGCCGATCTGCCACATATCCTCGCAGTCCGCCGAGCAGGCGGCAAAGCCCACCAGTTCCCCGCCGTCATAGGCCCCCAGGCCCAGCACGTCCAGCTCCTTGCGCTTCTCGCACAGGGCGTTGCTCCACTGGTCCGTGTAGAGCGGCCCGAAGTCCGGCGGGCCCATGAGCCGCAGCTCATAGGGGCAGTCCAGCGGCCTCAGCGCCCCCAGATCTGGGAGAAAATACTCCGCCATAAAGCAGACGCGCTGGCCCTCCTTTTGCAGCGCGTCGTTCAGCACATGGAGATTGGGCGTCTCAAAGCAGTGTTCCGGCGAAAACCGGTTGATGTAGCCAGACACCATGTCCCGGTACTTTTCCTCCACCGAGGCCACGATGCTGCTTCCATAGGAGACCAGGTCGCAGGAAAAGGGCAGCTCCAGGTACTTCCGGGCCTGGGGGTGCGCCCGGGAGGTCACGACCACGTTGTCCGTGCGAAGGAAATCCTCCGGCTCACAGCCTGAGTCAATGGCGGACTGCCGCAGGGCGATATCCAAAATGCTTTGATTGGTCCAAAACGCCATACAAAATCACTCCATCGGTTTTTTGCCTATTTTACGGTAGAGAACTGTCCCTGTCAAGGCTTGATGAATCCTGTTTCCCGTGGTAAAATGGGCTATCTGATGACAAGGAGGCCCGCCGTGGACGCATTGGAACAACTGCCCATCCCCCTGCTGGAGTGGTTCCGGGACAACGCCCGGCGGCTCCCCTGGCGGGATGACCCCACGCCCTATCACGTCTGGCTGTCGGAGATCATGCTCCAGCAGACCCGTGTGGCGGCGGTGCTGGACTATTATAAAAGGTTTTTAGAGGAAACGCCCGACGTGGCCGCACTGGCCGCACTCCCGGAGGAGCGGCTGATGAAGCTGTGGCAGGGGCTGGGATACTACTCCCGGGCCCGGAACCTGCAAAAGGCCGCAAAGGTGATCGTAGAGGAGTATGGCGGCCAGTTCCCGTCGGACTACGCCGCTGTCCGGGCCCTGCCGGGGGTGGGGGATTACACCGCCGGGGCGATCTGCTCCATCGCCTTTGGGCGGGCCGTCCCCGCCGTGGACGGCAACGTGCTGCGGGTGTACGCCCGGATCGTGGGGGACGATGGGGATATCACCACACCTCAGATGAAGAAAAGGGTGACCCAGGCGCTGGAAGCGGTCATCCCCGTCAGCGCGGCGGGGGCGTTTAATCAGGCTCTGATGGAGCTGGGGGCTACGGTGTGCCAGCCCAACGGCGCGCCGCTGTGCGAGCGGTGCCCAGCAAAAGGTTTCTGCGCGGCCCTGGCCCAGAATCGGATCAAGGAACTGCCCGTCAAGGCGCCCAAAAAGCCCCGGCGGGTGGAGGAGCGGACAGTGTGGCTGGTTTTCCTGGGAAATCGTGTGGCCCTGCGCCGCCGCCCCGGACGGGGCCTGCTGGCAGGGCTGTGGGAGTTCCCCAACGAGCCGGGGGACGGCCCCCTCCCCGCCGGCTGGGGCATTGCCGCCCTGTCCGATGAATACGCCGGGCAAGCAAAGCACATCTTCACCCACATTGAATGGCACATGACCCTGCGGGCGGTGGAAGCCGCCTCGGACGAGCTGCCCCCCGGCTGGGTGTGGGCAAGCGGAGACGAATTAGAGAAGGAATACGCCGTCCCCAACGCCTTCGACCGGGCGCTGGAGCTGGCAAAAGAGAGATTGAACGGAGGAAACTGACATGGCAAAGCTGTATTTCCGCTATGGCGTGATGGGCTCCAGCAAGTCCGCCAACGCGCTGATGGTGCGCTACAACTACGAGGAGCGGGGCCAAAAGGCGCTGATGGTGAAGCCCGCCATCGACCAGCGGGAGGGGGAAAGCGTGGTCAACTCCCGCATCGGGCTGAATTACGCCTGTGTCTGGTTCGAGGATCTGGTAAAAATGTCCGTGGCCGACATCCGCGCCTACCAGTGCGTCATCGTGGACGAGGCCCAGTTCCTCTCCCACGCCCAGGTGGACTACCTCACCGAAGTCGTGGACGACATGAACGTGCCGGTGATCTGCTACGGCCTCCGGGCCGATTTCAGCGGGCGGCTGTTCCCCGGCTCGGAGGCCCTGCTGGCCTGCGCGGACATCATCGAGGAAGTCAAGACCATCTGCTGGTGCGGCAAAAAGGCCATCTGTAACGCCCGGTTTGACAAAAACGGCGTGGTGCTCAAAGAGGGGGAGCAGGTGGTGCTGGGGGCCAACGACTGCTACATCGGCCTGTGCCGGAAGCACTGGAAGGCGGGAGATTTGGGGCCCGACAGCCCCGTAAAGCAATGATCTGCAATCTTTGCCCCCGGCAATGCGGGGCTTTGCGGGATGAGGCCCATGGCGAGGGCTTCTGCCAAATGCCTGCCCTCCCCGTGTGCGCCCGGGCCGCCCTCCACCTGTGGGAGGAACCCTGCCTGTCCGGCAAAACCGGGGCGGGGACAGTATTCTTCTCCGGCTGTACCTTGGGCTGCGTGTTCTGCCAGAACCGCTCCATCAGCCGGGAGAATTTCGGCAAAACGCTCACCGGAGACGAGCTGTACGCCGTCTTTCAGCGGCTGGCGGACCAGGGCGCTTCCTGCATCGAACTGGTCACCCCCACTCAGTTCACCCATGTGCTGAGCCGGGTGCTGGAGCGGCCCGTTCCCGGCGGTCTGCCGGTGGTGTGGAACAGCGGCGGATATGAGCGGGTGGAAGTCTTACGCGCACTGGAGGGCAAGGTGGACGTGTACCTGCCTGATCTCAAATACGTCACGCCGTCCATTGCCGCCAAATACTCCGGGGCGGCGGATTACCCGGAGTCCGCCAAGGCCGCAATTTTGGAGATGTACCGCCAGCGGGGCCCAGCGCGGCTGGAAAACGGCCTGCTGAAAAGCGGCGTACTCATCCGGCACCTGATCCTGCCGGGGCAGGCAAACGAGGCTAAGCGGGTGATGGACTGGATTGCGGAATCGTTCCCTCCCGGGGCGGTGCTGTTCTCGCTGATGGCTCAGTACACCCCGGTGGGGGAGCTGGACGGCTTCCCTGAACTGCGCCGTCCCCTGCGGCCCTCCGAGCTGCGGGCCGCCAAGGCATATATGGAAAACCTGGGGTTAGTGGGCTATGTCCAGGAGCTGGACGCCGTGGGCGAGGGCTTCATCCCCGCTTTTGATTTGACCGGACTTTAAAAAGGGCCGGACGCTTTCGCGTCCGGCCCTCTGCCATGTGTCGTTTTGCTTATGCGGTTTTAGACCTTCTCGATCTTATCACAGGCGGTCAAAGAAATCGTTGATGATCTCCTCGGCCTCAGCCCAAGTCAGGACCTCGTTGGCGTCGCCTTCCACCTCAAGAACCAGGTCAGAGCCCACGTACTGGGCGTACCGGTTCAGGAAAGCAATCAGCTGGCCCCGGGTCACATACTCATCGGGAGCGAAACGGTTGCTGCCCACACCGAGGGCAATGCCGTTGGCCTGTGCCCAGCCGATGGCCTCGGCGTAATCGCTGTCGCCCAGCACGTCGATAAAGGTAGCCAGCTCCGCCGCGGGCTCGCTATCCATCCAGTGCAGGATGCGGATGAGCTGACCCCGGGTCAGATTATCCATCGGCTCCAGGTCGACGGGCAGGTCAGCCAGAGGCACGTCGGGCTCGTCGATCTCAACGGTGGGATCCTCGGGCTCGTCGGGGGTGATAACGGGTTCGGAAGGAGTGGTGGGCTGCTCGGGCTCGTCGTGCTCCCACTTGGCCTCCAGGGCCATAGCCTGATCTACCGTCAAAGTGCCCTCAACAAGCTCGTCACCCACGAACCAGCCAAGGAAAGTATAGCCCTCACGCTCAAGGACAGGCAGCTCAACCTCGGTGCCCTTTTCCACATTGTACAGCTCGTTGCCCTCGCTGTCGGTCACCACAAAGTACTCGTCATGGGCGGCCTTGATATACAATGCAGACTTAACGCCCTTCTTGAGACTGCCATAGTTAAAGTAGGCATACTCCCCCTGGCTCCAGCCTTCGTTCGCGTCAAAGTACCAGCCGGTGACCTTGGTGCCATCCTCCAGCTCGACGCCCATACTGCCAGCGTCAGGTAGGTAGACCGTTCCACCATCCACATTCTGGAGGTCATCGGCCCAACTCGCCGTATTGTCATAGAGCTTGCCGCCGGTCATGGTGAACCTGCCGTATATATTGTTATATACACCGCCAGCACCGTTCTCTGCGCTGTTGCCCGAGATTTCGCCGCCTTTCATGGTAAACAGGCCTTCACTGACAATGCCAGTATCACGATTTATGGTTCCGGAATTGCTCACGCCGCCGGCGGTTTTCGCCTTATTGCCAGTAATGGAACCGCTCTCCATAAGGACGACGCTGTTTTGCTGATTGTCTATACCGCCGCCGTAATTTCCCGCAGTATTGCCGGAAATCTTTCCGCCATTCATATAGAATGTACCGGTGTGGTCGCCATAATAAGTGGATTCGATGCTATCGTTTCTTACGCCGCCACCCACGCTCGTCGCGGTATTGCCGGAAATCTCGCCATCGGTCATAGTAAACGTACCGCCCCGATTGTACACGCCGCCGCCGTATTTTGCCTCGTTTTCGGAAATCTCGCCATCGTTCATAGTAAGCGTACCGTCCCAATGATTGTACACTCCGCCGCCATTAGTCTTCGCCGTGTTTTCTGTGACAGAGCCGCCGTTCATGGTGAAATCGCCGTTTCCGACGTACACGCCGCCGCCGTAATCCGCCGTATTGCCGCTAATGGAGCCGCCGTTCAGCGTGAGACTACCATTCTCGACATACACACCGCCGCCGCCGCTAATATTGCCCGGGATTGTGGTGCCCGTACCGCCGGTAATGGTTCCCGTGCCATCGCCGTGCTCGTATTCGGCGTCCTCGTTCTTGTCGTTCACAGTCAAACTGGCATCCTGGCCATCTACCTTGATCACAGAGCCATTGCCGCTGCCGGCCAGCGTATGCCCGTTGAGGTCAATGTTGGCCGCGACACCCGCCCCGACCACCAGGGTCTTATCCAGCGTCACGTCGCCGCCCAGGTAGTAGTCGTAGTTGTCCTCGCTGTTTTTCAGCAGCGCGCCGGTCTCCGCATCCACGTGCTGGTCTTTGTTGAACTCCACCGCCGCGAAGGACGGCGCCACCAGGCTTCCGCACAGCACCAGCGACAACACCACAGCTAAGGTCTTTTTTAACATTTTCATTTACGCACTCCCTTTCTTTGCGGAATTCGGACGCAAAGTGTCCGGCAGCCGGGCTGGCTTGGCGCGGCCGCGCTTTAGCCCCCATAGCTTTGCGTCCCGCGGTTTCCCGCGGTTTGCCGCGCAGCCGAACGAGCATAGAGCGCTTCGCGCTCCACAGCCTCTGGCTTTGCGCCCCACAGTTTCCCATGGTTTGCCCATGCGCCTTTCCCATACCGCCCCGCCGCCCAGGCGCGCCGCGCGGCAGGCCGTTCCCCTGGCAGATCACCGCTCTCGCCCTCTCCTCCTTCCCGGCGGGAGATCTGTTGTTCGTGCCGTTCCGGCACGAACAAATCCCCATGGGGATTTGTATCTCTATTATAGCACAGTGCACAGAAAGAAAGCAACAGGAAATGAAAATTTTGACACAAATTTTCATTGGCAGCATAAACGCCCGGGCCATGACGGCCCGGGCGCGGTCTTATGACTTTTCAGATGAGGTGGGGCGGAGATATTTCCCCTGATAGAAGGCCAGCCAGCGGCGGAACTCCGGCTGATCGCCCTGCCGCACGCCCCGGGCGTAGTTGTGGAACTGAAGGTCGGCGTAGCGCAGCTCCAGCACCGCCAGCGCCACGTTGGAGCAGTGGGCGGCCACGCGCTCGAAGTTATTGATACAATCGTTGAGGACAAAGCCCAGCTCCAGGGTGCACGCGCCGTTTTGCAAACGCCGGATGTGGCGCAGCTTCATCCCCTCCAGCATGGTGCTGATGACCTCCTCCAGCGGTTCCACCCGCTGGGCCACGGCCATGTCCTCCCGATCCAGGGCCTGCTGGGCCAGGGAAACAATCTCCCGCACCGCCTCGGTGGAACGGTTCATGTCCTCCAGCCCATCGGGGGAGAAGGCCATGCCCTTGCTGTCCATCTCCTGGGCCAGCTCCGCCAAATTCACGGCGTGGTCGGAAATACGCTCCAGGTCGGTCAGGCAGTGGAGGTAATGGGAGCTGATCAGGGTCTCCCGTTCGTTCAGATCCCGGCTGTTCAAGTGGAACAGGTAATTGCCCAGCCGATCCTCGTAGCGATCCACTACACTCTCCCGGCTCATGATCTTGTCATACTTTTCCTTATTGAACTGGGTGAACAGGTCAATGGAGCGATCCAGGTTTTTGAAGGAGGCGGCGGCCATGCGCCCCACAGTGCGGCCGCTCTGCTCCAGCGCCAGGGGCGGATAGTCCAGGAAGCGCTCGTCCAGCAGGTTCTCCTGATCCTCCTCGTCCTCCTCGCCGCCCTTCTCCTTGACGGTAAGTACGGCCAGCCGCACCAGCAGCCGGGTGAAGGGAAGCTGGATCAGCGTGGCGGCCACCTTGAACACGGTGTTGAACACGGCGATGCCGAGGGCGTCGGCGGGGCCGGCCATGAAGTCCATCTCCACAAAGGCGTGGAGCAGATAGAAGGGCACCATAAACAGCACGGAGCCTACGATATTAAAATAGAGGTAGATGACGGCGGTGCGCTTGCCGTTGGGGTTGGCCCCGATGGCGGACAGCAGTACGGGCACGCACGCGCCGATGCACATACCCAGCACCATGGGGATGGCCACCTCATAGCTGATGGCTCCGGTGATGGACAGTGCCTGCAGGATACCGATAGACGCGGAGGACGACTGGATAAGCGCCGTGACCAGCAGGCCGATGACCAGGGACACCACCGGGTTCGCGGCGGCGGAGATAAAGTGCAGGAACGCCGCGTCCTCCTTCAGCGGGTCCATGGCGGAGCTCATGGCCTGCATCCCGCTCATGAGCACGGAGAAAGCCAGCAGGATCAGCCCCACGTTCTTCTGCGTCTGCTTGCGGCAGAAGAAATACAGGATGATGCCCACAAAGGCGATGAAAGCGAACACGGTGGCGGAGGTAAAGCCCCCCTCGCCCTCAACGCCGGCCAGGGTCAGCACCCAGCCGGTGGCGGTGGTTCCGATGTTCGCGCCCATGATGATGCCAACAGCGTTGGACAACTGCATGATGCCCGAGTTGACGAAGCCCACCACCATGACGGTGGTAGCGGAGGAGGACTGGATGACCGCCGTCACCAGCGCGCCCAGCAGCACTCCTTTGATGGGGTTTGAGGTCAGCTTGCCCAAAATAGTCTCCAGCTTACTGCCTGCCACCCGCTTCAGGCCGTCCCCCAAAAGGGTCATGCCGAACAGGAAAAAAGCCAGCCCGCCCAGCAGCGATACAACGTCCGCAATACCCATGCGCTCATTCCTTCCTGCGGGCCTGGCCCGCCCCATCGCAGACTCTTATGTATACATACAAAGACATTGTACCATACCTTTATATGGATTTCTCGTCTTTTTTCATCTTTTTTCATTTTCTCCATAGTTGTCGAATTTTTTTCCCCCGCAAATCGAATTTTGGACAAAACAGAGAAGAAAGCGCGGAGCCGGCCCAACAAAAAAGGAGACAGGCAAAAGCCTGTCTCCTTGCAAGCATGGATCTTTCTATCGCCTTCCGCCGCCGCGTCCTCCACCGAAGGAACCGCCGGGGCGTCCGCCGCCGGAGGGACGTCCGCCCCCGCCGAAGGAGCGCCCGCCTCCAAAAGAGCCGCCGGGACGGGATCCCGCAGAGGGACGGCTGCCGCCAAAGGAGCCACCCGGTCGGGGGCCAGCCGAGGGACGGCTGCCGCCGAACGACCCGCCGGGACGGGGGCCGCTGGGCCGGCTTCCACCGAAGGAGCCGCCGGGGCGGGGCGCGCTCGGACGGGGGCCGGGGTTAGGCCGGGGCGCCGCGCCGGGTCTTGGCCCGGGATTGGGCCGCGCACCCATGCCGAAGCCAACACCCGCGCCTGGGCCCATTCCAGGGCCCGGCCCATGGGGCGGACGGGGCGCCCTGGGGGGACGCGGCGGGCGGGGCGGTCTGGGCGGGAACAGGTAGAAAGGCCGGTAAACATAGGTTGGCCCATACCAGCCGCTGCGGTAGCGCCTCCGGTGGGAGCCCTCCATTACCAGCAGGAGCACCACCAGCAATACGACAATGATCCAAAAATCACCCATGGTAAGCCTCCTTTCCTAAAATCAGCCATAATAGGTCCCATACCACAGCTCCAGCATTTCGGTGAGCTGGCACACGGCGAAATCGTAATCGCCCGCGGCAAACCACTCTTCCATATAGTCGTAGGCGTAGTCAGAGGCGGTCTGGTCGGTGAAGTCCCTGCGGATATCATTCCCTTCAAGCAGCCAGTAGTTGTCGCCCAGGATGTCCAGCACCACGATCATGTCATAGCCGCCCAGGCCCATGTCGTCGGCGCACTGCAGGGCGTAGCCGTACAGGTCATCCCCGCCGTAGTCGCAGGTGACCACGCCGACGGTGACGCTGTAATTGTTCCACAGCCGGTCGTTGCGCGCGTCCAGCGTCCTGATAGTCCGGTCGGACAGCACCTGGGCATTGTCCCACACGAAAGAATCGGCGGAGGCGGGCGGGATGGTCTCGGAGTAACCGGGCGGGATGGTCTGGGGCGGCGCGGGCACGTTTTCCGGCTTCGGGTCGTTAAACGGGGCCTTGGCGTAGCCGATGCCAATGGCGGCAAAAACCATCGCCAGGGTAAGTCCCCAGGCCACGCCCTGGTTTTTGAAGAAGCTGCCACCCCTGAAACTGGCAAAGCCCAATATGCCCCCCGCAACGGCTACCGCCAGCAGTACCGGCACAAACCCGTTGATTGCAAATGCCATGGATTAACCTCTCAGTTCAAGCAGCTTCTGCTTCAGCTCGCCCTCGATGCGGCCCAACTCCAGCTCGGCCTCCTTGCGCTTCTGGGCGCCGTCCTTCTGGATCTGCATGACCTCGTCCAGAGTGGTGATGAGCTGCTGGTTGGTGTGCTGGAGGGTCTCGATGTCCACCACGGAGCGCTCCGCCTCCTTGGCGGTCTCGATGGTGCCCATCTTCAGCATTTCCGCGTTCTTGCGCAGCAGTTCGTTGGTCATGTTGGTGACGGCGGACTGGGCGGCGGTGGCCTGACGGGAATGCTCCAGTCCCAGGGCCAGCACCATCTGGCTCTTCCACAGGGGGATGGTGTTCACCAGGGAGGACTGGATCTTC
>CAZCFU010000045.1:0-9698 GCA_964498005.1 uncultured Oscillospiraceae bacterium
GCCCTTGATGTGCGGGCACTTGAAAATGACGCGCGGCGTAGATAGCACCTCCCATATTACAGTCATATCTCTGTACTAAAAATCTTAGAGAGAATACCTTCTGGTCAGTTCATCATGAACCTACCCTCGGTTCACCTGATGGGTACAGCACCCCCTTGGTGGGCACTCAAAACTTTTTGTAAGGTCACTCCGCATCCTGATTTTTCGTCAGCGCATCTTTGAACGAGATCGTTCCGTTCACCTTCTTCACCTCCTGGACGCACCGCCAGCGCAGGGCGTCCAGCTGACTGCTGTCGATCTCCAGCCCCGCCGCCAGCACGTTCATCATCATGCTGAGTTCCACCGTGAGTTTGAACAGCAGACGCGCAATGCGGCTCTCGCTGTTCTCGACTGTCGCACGTAGCGCCGACACCAGCGCGGCAGGGAGAAACTGCACCGCATCCTCGCCAGAGAGATACCCAGCATAGAATCGGATGGCGTTCTCAATGAACTCACTCCTGCTCTTACAGTTGTCTCTCGCCATGGCACGATCCACTGCCTCCAGCGTGGAGGGGTAGAGCCACAGGGGGATACGGGTCTTGATCTCCGGCGCATCCGTGCCGATTTTGCTTTTCTGTTCCATGAAATACCTCCAAAAATTGTAGTGACCACCTGCTACAGCCACCTCGTGAATGTGGCTGTACAGGCGGTTTGCGGCTTGTTTTTTCGCTTCATGACCACCCGCCACAGCCAAAAGGCGGGAAACCGACCACCCAGGCCGTATCCCCGACCCGCGTTGCGGGGCGGTGTTGACTGGCGGGAGGGCGCAAAGCGACCACCCGCTTTTATCCCGCACAAAAATCGAACCTTCTGCATTGCCCTGATCTGTCCCTCTGGGCTGCCGTTGAATCCCTTCCCGATGGGGCTTCGAGGCGGCAGACCGAGGTCGTGGCGGGGGCCAAAACCGCCGACCCGCACAATCGGCCCACAGCGGGGCAACGCCGCGTTTCACGTCCCCGGAGGGGTACGGATGCCACCCGGCCCGCAGGCGGGCCACAAACGCCCTTAAACAGGCAAACACGGGGGAGACAGGGTAAGGGCTGCCCCGTAGGTGCGGAACAGCCCTCTGCCGGTGGTCACATGGTCTGCTCGGGCGTGGCGATTCCCGGCCCCTCTTGGGCGGAGATATCTTGCTCCGCGAGGTGATCCGGCGTGGCGATCTCCTTGCCCTCCAGCTGTTTGGCAAAGCGGTTCAGCCGCCACTCCCAGGTCATGCCATCCTTCCGGTTGGCGTGCCATGCGGCCACAGACACATCACGGATCGTGTAAGTCTCCCAGCCATCCACGGTGTCCAAGGTAGAGAACTCGCCGCGGTCCAGGTCGATGTCCAGCGCGGACACCATCCGCCCAGAGTCCTGTCTCAACTCGTCGGCATACTCCCGGAACACCTCCGGGGCAATGTAGTCCGCCGCAGGTATGGCTTGGATGAACCGCTCAGAGGAATTGCCCTTGCGCAGCAGGTAGGTGCGCAGCCGCATGGCGGCGTGGAGCGCGTCCATCGACCCTGCGCCCTCGGTCAGCAGATGATCCGTCCGGCCATCCTGGGTGACGCGGAACACAGAGAAGCGGCGGGCGGCTTCCGCCGCCTCACGCTGCCGCTGATCCTCCTCCCAGATTTCTCGGCTGATACGTTCACGCACCTGTTCCGGGAGCTGGTCGATCATTGCGTCCAGGTATGCGTTGAGCTCATCCTCAATGGTGGTGTCCTTCTTTTCCAGTTGGCGGGACAGTGCGTCATACCAACCCTCATCCAGATGCAGGACGATGCTCCGCTTACTCATGACGCACCTCCGCTTCGGGCGGTGCAGGCCGCTCCTTCGGCGTGGGACGCGCCGGACGCTTGGGCCGGGGCGCGGGGGCGGAGCGGCTGTCCAGATACTCCCGCAGCGGCTGGGGCACGGTCTGCTCGTAGAGCTGCGCCAGCGTCTGCTCCGGCGTGGTCTGCACCGAGGCACCCTCCTTCTTCAGTGAGAACTCCAGCGCGTCCAGCTTGTCCTCGTCGAACGACACGGTGATGTTTGCTTTCTTCATATTGACCTCCATTTTCAGAATACATGGAACTCCCACTGGGTGGGCTGGTCCGGGTCGCCATAGACCGGCATGGGCTGTTCAAACTCCTTGGCGTAGTGCGCGGCGTCCTCATCGGAGAGGGAGCAGAACTCCCCATCCGCAGAGCCTGTGATGAGGAATGTCCCGGCGATGGTATCGCCGCACACGCGGCGGTTGGCAGGCAGTCCCACCAGCTTGCCCTCCTCGTTGCAGACAAGGACAGCATCGCTGCCCAAATCCAGCACCTCGATGTAACCGCCCACCGCCGCCTGGAACGCTTCCAGCGTGTTGGGCATGGTGATCTCCTCCGGCAGCCTGCCCGGTTCCACCTTCAGCACACGGATCTGTTCGTGAACCGAGACGCGCAGCTCATGAGGCCATACCGGGCGGACACCGGGATAGTCCAGGAACCGTGTGCCCACCTCCCGGATGATCTTCAGCTCCAGCTCGTCGGCGGGAACCGTGGCGGCGGTGGCTGTTTGCCCGCCGCACAACCAGACGGTTGCGATGGCGGGCCATTCCTCTACCTCCGGGTGCGTCTGGGAGAGCCGCGCAAACAGTCTGGTGCCGCGGACACCATCCACGTCCGTCACGATGCCGGGGACGAAATCGTCATCCGCTGGGCCGATGTCACCGCCCAGCAGGATGCGGGTGAAGTGGATGGGCTTCCGCGCCGTCATGCGCAGGAGGATGCTGTCCACCTCATCCCTGGCGTAGTCGAGGCCGTTGGCGGAGCTGTCCCAGGAGAGGTGGGTGGCCATGTCCTCCAGCAGCTCCCGCACCACCGCGACCTGCAGGCCGCGGTGTTCGCCGGTGTTCTCCAGCGCGGAAACATAACTGCGCAGGCTGCGCACCAGCTCCTCCTGTTCGGCAGGGGTGAGCGTTTCCGCAGCGGCACAGCCGTGGGCCGCCGCCAACCGCTGATCGAACCGTGCCATCATCTCCGGGCCGGGCGTCCCGCCCTCCAGCCGCACCATCCCCTGGAGGATCGCGTCGATCCAGAAGCGCCGGGACTCAGCCCAGGGGGATTTCCCTTGGGGCAGATGGCGTTCGAAATTGTTCTGCCTCTCAATGGCATAGGCAGTGAGACCGTCGGCCACGAGCGAGATATCGTATTTTTTCACGTTCGACCCCGCTTTCACATCGTGGGCCCCATGGCCTGCTCCGCCTGTTCGTGCGCTTCGAGCATATCGGAGAACCGCTCCAGTTCTGTTGGCTCCACGCCCTCCAGCATCAGCTCGGGAGCGCCATCGTCGACCCGGATATCGGCCACCCGCGCGTCAAGCAAAGAGGAGAATTCCTCCTGACCGCTGGGCGTCAGCTTTTTCAAATCTTCCAGCGGAACAAGGGTGATGGAGTTCTTATGGGACAGGGACGCCTGGTCGGAAACGCCGTCCAGCTGGAGGATGTCCCGCACTCTCATGCCGCAGTCCAACATCTGCTGGGGGACTCCGCAGACCTCAGACAGTTCTTCGTCCGAAAAATATCTGTGCTCCCGGATCTCCTGGATGGTCATCCCAAAGCTGCCATGGAACACGGTGTACAGTTCCTCGCCATCATAAAGCTCCAGTGCCGCGGTAACGGCGTTGTCAAAGAGCTCCGCCATGCGCTCCGGCGAGAAAGAAGCGGACGCTTCCTCCTGCGCATCCAGACATCTACAGAACTCCGGGCGGAAGGTGGTTTCAATGGCGCCGTTGCCGATCTCCACCGCCGCCACTTCCGGGCGGCGCTCCAGCGCGTTCTTCAGCATGGTGTCCAGGCCGCTTCCCTCGGGGATGGTCAGGCCGAACCTTTCCTTCAGCTCCTCGCAGTAGACGCACCAATACCCGTTGGAGGTATGCTCGATGCCCTGGTGGACAATGAAATCCACTGCCCGCTCCAGCTCGGCGTTCACGATGGCCCTCGCCTGGGGCAGATAGGCCGCGTATTTGGCGAGGGCGCTGCCCTCCGAGTCCACCAGCACACCGTCTGTACGGCCCTCGCCCAGCACCAGCAGGCAGTGGTTGACGCATTTCCACTCGTGCATCAGCTCGGCGTTGTCCGCGAGGAACGGCTGCTCCTCCTGGGGCGAGATCAGGAACGCGTTGAACTCCGGCCCGGTCAGCTGGACCACCTTTTCCACCTGGCACCAGGCGGGGCGGAGGCGTTCCGGGTAACGGATCAGATCCGCTTTGATTTTCATGGGATATCTCTCCTTCCTTGTTACGGCAAATAATATCTTGGGTTGGTTCGTTCCCCGTTGATCCGCACCTCGAAGTGGAGGTGGGGGCCTGTGGATCGCCCGGTGGAGCCGGACAGGGAGATCACGTCCCCGGCCTGCACGACCTGGCCGGGACTCACCAGCAAACGGGAGTTGTGGGCGTACAGGGTGATCAGGCCGTTCTCGTGGCCGATGGTCACGTAGTAGCCATAGCTGGAGTCGTATGTCGCCACCCGAACCGTACCGGGGAGCGCCGCGCGGACGGGGGTGCCCATGGGCACGGCCAGATCCATGCCGGTGTGCCCGTCCCGCTGGCCGGTGATGGGGTCGATCCGCCCACCGAATTCGGAGGTGACGATGTTCCGCCAGTTGGCTCCCACCGGGGAGCAGAAACCGCCCGCGCCCACATAGGGCACATCGGAACCCTCAAAGCCGCCATCCGACGACGCGGGGTAGCCGTATTTGATGAGACCGTACACGCTGTCCGCGTTGGATTTCTGCTCCTCCGTAGCCGCCGACCCCAGCGAGGCGGCGATATTGGCGTAGACAGTGGTCATGTCCTCGATGGGGATGGCCACGGTGTAGGTCTGCTCCACCTCGATCTCATTGCCGTCCTCATCTGTTTCAGTGATGGTGCGGGTGCGGATCTCGCTGGTGGCGAAGCAGTTGGCGAACTGGCTGATAAGCGGGGACTCGCCGCCGAAATACAGAGAGAAAAACACAGCCTTGACCCGGATGGGGTCGAGACTGCTGTCATCTTCGATCATAGCTTCAATGGCTGAAATAGACTCGTCCAATTCAGCGAAATCTGCCCGCATTTGCTCGATGCACACGCGGTACTCGGCGGGGATGTTGTCGGGGAGCGGGCCGTCCTGGAAGCACAGCTGGGCGGCGGAGACGTTGTGGTTGGCCGCCCCGGAGCCCAAGGAACACAACAGGGCAACCACCACGATGAAGGGGGACAGGATGGCCGCGATGGCCCAGCCGATGCCCTTCCGGGTCTTTTCATTGGAGAGCAGGGTGACCGCGGCTTTGGCTACAGTGACGGGATCAACCAAGGTTCATTCCCCCCATTTCCAGTCCTGCGGTTTCCTGCTCCTGCCCTTGGATCGTCTGCCAGTGCTCCTCCAGTTCGGCCAACGTGTCGTTGCACCGCAGCCCATGGCTTTGGCGCTTGGCCCACTCCTTGTACTGATTCAGATCCATCCCCTGATCCAGCAGGAGTGTCCCCAACCCGGTGCAGTCGTGGTCGATGCAGGCGTGGAGCGCCCGGAAATTGTCCGGGCTGACCCTGGCGCCCTGCCGCAGCAGGTCATCCGCCAGCCGCGGCCTGCCCTTCTCCGCATAGAAGCTGACAATCTCCGCGAAGCACTCATCTGCGCTGATGCCGCCCTCGGACAGCTTCCAGGCGGTGGGGAAGTCATCCGCCCTGACGGTATCCAGCAGGAGCGCGGATGGCGCGGCGGCGATCTGCTCAGGGCCGCACCAGTCGATGATCTGCTGGGCGAACCAGCCCTTGTCCCGGTAGCCGTAGTGGGCGATCTCACCGAAGAAGGTGGGGGTATAGCCCTCCATACGCCGCTCTGCCTGGTTCAGAAGGTTATCGAGCATGGCGTCATCGGCAGAGTCCAGCGCCTTTTGACAGGCGGTGCGGTAGACCGTCTCAGAGAACTGTTTGGTATCGCGGAGGATCACGTCGATCATCCTGCGCGACGCGAGGCCGGAGCGGCCCGCTGCCTCAATGAGTAGCTCATCCGCATGACCCTTTACCTTCGACCACAGCTCCCCAAATGCATTCATCTCCCTGTCCTGGATAGCCATCATCGCCTTGTCGAAGTCACTGATGCGCATGGGCCGCTGGCCCACCGTATCCATATAAGCGGTGATGCTCCCGGTCATGCGGCGCAGGAGCTGCTCGGTCTGGTTCACATCGCCCAGCTGGCGCTCCCGCTGCTCCACCAGCGCGTTGATGATGGCCTGCTGTTCCTTCGTGCTCAGATGCACCACCGCGCCGCCCGTGTCCACTTGTCCGTTGACTTTCATGTACCGGGAGTGGGTGGCATGGTCGCCGTGGAACGCCTTGGTGACGGCAGAGGCGGTGAGATACATCCGATCCAGATCGTTGCCGTTCTCGCCCAGGGTCTTGCCGGTGATGAAGTCCTTGATCACGTACCGTTTCTGTTCCTTGTCGTACCAAGTGAGACCGATATCCAGGTACACGCCCTCACTTTCGCCGTAGTCCACCTTGCAGATGATGTCCGCCCCGCGGGGAATCTCCCGACCATTGTTCCACTCATCGCCCATGAGGAAATACTCGTCCGGCAGATAGCCCATGCCCTCCGGCCAGTCTTTCAACTCCTCGAACACCTGCTGAGCGGCGGGCTGGCCCGCGTATTCCAGCTTGCGGGGGTCGCTCTCGGAGCGTTTCCACCGCTCCAATTCAATTACATCCATTATGTTTCCTCCAATATAAATAGAGCGCCGTCCCACTTGGAAATTGGGCGGCGCTATGGTATGATTGTTCCGAAAATACTGATAATCGAAGGTAGGGTGTGATACTGTGAAAATCAGACAGGAACGGAAATCTGACTATCCCGCGGTTTACGAGGTCATAAAAGCAGCGTTTGCGTCAGCGGAACACAGCGATGGAAATGAGCAGGATCTGGTGGCAGCCCTGCGGAACAGCGGCGCCTTTGTGCCGGAGCTGTCCCTCGTAGCAGAGGTGGACGGAACTATTGTAGGGCATATCCTATTCACCAGAGCCGATGTGGATGGACACGCTGTACTCGCGCTGGCGCCGCTGTCCGTTCTGCCAACCTATCAGAAGCAGGGCATCGGCCTGGCGCTGATAGCGGAGGGACACCGAATTGCGAAGGAACTGGGCTTTGATTATTCCGTTGTCCTCGGGCACGCGAGGTATTACCCCAAGGCCGGTTATTGTCCCGCCAGCCGTTTTGGGATCGAGGCACCATTCGATGTGGCCGACGAGAATTATATGGCTGTCAGACTGAGCCCGGATGCAAAGAAGCTGCATGGCGTGATGAGGTATGATGCGGCCTTTGGTCTGTGAGCAGATGTGGCTACCTGCCGCCTGCCTTCCCGAACAGTCTCTCCTTGTACTCCGGCGCGTGAACCTCCAGCAGATACCGTTCGTTGCCGCACTTGTACAGGCACACGCCCCGCTGGGGGTAGCGGATGAGCTCATACTCGGAGCCCTCCAGCTGGAGGTTGTCCATGTAGAACTTCTTATCCACGCTGCCGGCGTTGAACAGGAACTGGTGAGTGGGGATGGCGAACAGGGGCCGGGTCAATTCCCGGATGCCGTCCACGTCGAAGTCCTCCAGGTTCTGGGATGCCAGGATGAGGGCGGACTCCTTCTTCCGCACACGCTTCAGGGTGTTGCGGATATACTCGATGGTGGTGACGTTGGACAGCCAGATATACAGCTCGTCCAGGGTGGCCACCGTGTTGCCCACGGTGAGGAGCTTGTCGCTGAGGAAGGACAGCACATTGAACAGCATGGCATTCTTCACGTTGCCGCTGGCCTGGAGCAGCCCTTTCACGCCGAAGACCAAAAAGCGGCTGGAGGTGATGTTGGTGTGGCCGTTGAAGAATTTGCTCTCCGCGCCCCGGCACAGGGAGTGGAGCCCCAGCAGGACTTCCCGAAGCAGTTCCTTGGGGTAGAGGGGGCTGTTCTCGTCCTCATAGCGCCCGTATGCGTCCTCGATCACGTCATAGAGGTCGGACAGGATGGGGAACTGTCCGGGGGACAGGCCGGCGAAGTCGGTGCCGTCGTCCATACCCCATTTGGCGTACAGCCGCTCCAGCATCAGCTCGATGGTGTCGATGTGGGCGTCGGTGAAATCCTTGTAGGAACGGAAGAAGTCCTTCAGGAAGGAGATGTGCTGACTGAGGAGCGTCCGCTGGCGGAAGGCGGCAGGGGCCTCGGCGTCCTCCTCCTCGTCCACGCTCCATGCCTTGGGCTCCAGCGGGTTGATACGGTACCGCCCGTCCATCAGATCCACGAAGCACCCGCCCAGGTTATGGCTCAGGTCGATGAGCTCATGCTCCGGATCAAGGCAGATCGCGGACTTACCGCTCTCCAGAATGTTGCAGAGGAGCAGCTTCAGCAGGTAGCTCTTGCCCTGGCCGGAGTTGCCCAGGATGAGGACGCTGGCGGTGGTTTTGTCCTCGGCGCGGCGGTCCAGATCCACGATGATGTTGGAGCCGTAGCGGTCCCGGCCCACATAAAAGCCCTGGGGGTCGGTCTTGCCGGAGTAGTTGAAGGGGTACAGGTTGGCCACCGAGCTGGCGGGCAGCACCCGTTCATACTGCGCCCCGAAGGCGTTGAACCCTGCCGGGTTGGATGCCATGAAGCCCTCCCGCTGACGGAGAAGAAGGGGGTCGGCGCTCAGCTTGGCCCGGATGAGCTCGGCGTTGACCTGATCCCGGAGGGTGCGCAGGCTGTCCTGATCCCTGGCGGTGAGGCCGATGAACACGGCACAGTGGAGGAGCGGTTCATTTTGCCGTTCCATGGAGGTCACCATCTCCTCCACGTCCTGGAGATTTGCCCTGGCGGTGACGCTCTGACGCAGGTCGTTGGTATTGCTCAGGGCCATTCGGTTTTTGTTGTTGGCGTTCTGGATGATCTGGTTCCCCTCCGCAGTGGAGACCTGCCGGGTGTAGATGGTCAGGCTCACCCCGCTTTTCTCGCCCAGGTGCCGCAACAGGGCCAGAGACTCGGTGGTAGCGGGGTAGCCCCGCAGGGCCAGGAAGGTGCGGTACACGCCGCCCACGATGGCGTGGTCGGTGTTGAACTTCACCACCGAGGGCGCGGTCATGTCCAGGAAATCCTTGGGCTGAGGGGTGGCGGCGGGCTTTGCCGCCGGCTTTTTCTTCTTCTGAACTTTCTTAGCCATTGCCGGTCACACTCCCTTCTCCGTCAAAATTGAGGAATTGCTCAGTGACCACATCCTGCTGGTAGTAGACCGCCAGGATGCGTTTGATGTCCTGCCCGTCCGCCAGCCGGACGTGGAACCCGGCGTCCCGGAGGTTTTTCTCGGTGAGCCGGGGATCGGCGGCGCTGTCCTTGTCCACCGGATAGACCAGCGCGAACTCCCGGGCCGAGGCGGTGGATGCCTGGATATCGTCCAGATGGGCGGCGTCCTGCCGCAGCAGATCCCGGATGGCGGGGAGCTGCTCCTGCTCCAGCCGCCGCTGGTAGAAGTCCTTGTTGGCCTGGAAGGACTCGCGGGAGTCCATGGCCTGGAGCCGGACGGCAGGGGTGGTGCGCAGAAGGTTGCCCAGGGCGGTGACCCTGGCCTGCACCCCCTCGGGGGAGAGGACGGACAGGTTATCGGGGCTGAGCATAAAAAAGACCAGCTCCCCTTTGGCGGTTTTCACGCCGTGG